>DATFVO010000330.1:0-9596 GCA_035260265.1 Methyloceanibacter sp. | reverse complement strand
GGCCCGGTGGTCACCACCCTGTGCCCGCGCTCCTTCTGGATCTTGACCACCGGCGCCGCGTAGCTGTTCGCCTTGAAGGTGAGCATCGAGAGCCAGAAGCCGACACAAATCAGGATGAAGCCCACGACCTGCAGCCACACGGGGACGTGCGACCAATGATAGCGACCGCCGTCAAGCGCCATCAGCACGAGCCCGCCGAGCCAGACCACCATCATCGCGATTACCCAGAGCTTGTCCCAGCTCTTCTGCTCCTTCTGGAACAGCGAGCCGAGCCGTTCCCTGAAAAGCTCCGGGTCATGGTTGGCAAGCCAAGGCCCGCTCACGAAGCTCACGACGGTGAGGAACCCGAGATAAATCCAACCCTGGGGCCAGTGGATCGTGCCGGCCGTGCCGAACAGCACGACGCCGAGAAAGATGATCCACAGCGTGGTGCGGATGACGAATTTCCGCATGAGGCCGGGGGGAATGTCGGCGAAGACGGTCATGATCCAGTCGGAGCAGCCGATCGTGGTTTCACGATGACGTGAGCGGCCATTCCCTCGGCCTGCCTCACTTCTCCCCGCGTCCCCGGTGTTCGCATAGACTGGCGGAGAACAGGAGCCGCTCGACCAGGAGGACCTTCGGATGCGAACGCCCATCAGCTACACCGTCTCTCTCGCCCTGGGCTTCGCCGCCTTCAGCTTAGGCCAAGCCTTCCCAGTTCCGCACGCGCTTGCCGCCGATTGCGGCCAGGGCGCGGTCGAGGAGCGGCTCGCCTGCCTAAGCCAGGCGGTCGATACGCTAGAGGCCAAGGTCTCCGACTTGACCAAGCAACTCGAGGCCAAGGCCGAGACGGCCGACGCACTCAAATGGAACGACCGCATCTCGCTGATCAACGAGGACATGCGGATTTATCCCCGCTGCCTCGACAATCCAGGGCCTAACTCGCCCGACTTGACCGCCGTGGTCGCCAATTCCTGCGCCAAAGTGCCGGCGCAGACCTGGATGATCTCCAGGCCCTATCACTGAGGCGGTCGCGGGATTGGGAACGGGCGGCCCCGCCCACGCGTTTTGTTTGCTGCCCAAGTGGGCGGAAACCCCATAGGAGACGACCCAAGAAGAGGACGTTTGTAACGTCGGCGCTCGCTAGCGCATTTGTGCTTGGACTCGCCACGGCCGCGTTCGCGGTAACCGGCGAATTCAACAATATGTGCACCGAGGGCCTTGCCAACAGCAAACAGGTGAAGACCGACTGCTCGGTCAATGCCAACATCAAGGGCAAGACATACTGCTTCAGCAACGAGCAGGCCAAAGCAGAGTTCTTGAAGAACCCTGACGCCAATCTCGCCAAGGCGCAGGCCTTCTATTCGAAGTCGCACCAAGGCTAAAGCTCGGGAACAATCGGCGTCATGAGGGCCCGCCGTTCGCGGGCCCTTGCCGCATTTGGCGCCTGAAAGTCCATGCTACTATTCCCTCGACCCAGGGCAAAAGTTGCAAAGACCCAGGGAAGGGAGGTGGCATGTCGAAGATTGCCTGGGCCATTCTTTGCGCCGCGGTGACGATGGCGCCCGCGCTGTCGCAAGCTGAAGAGTCTAAGCCTCCCGCAAGCCCGCCGCCGCCCGCGCAAGGCGCGCCGAGCTCGGAGCTCTCCTGTCACGACAAGGCGCTCACCGGCAGCGGTCCGGGATTCAAGAGCTCGCAGGAAGATTCCGAGGAGGCGGCGATCAAGGATTGGCTCGACAAGGCGCACGCCGTCTATAGCGACGCCGATTGGAAGAAGACCAAAGAGCCCAACATGGAATGCGTGAAGCAGGGGCTCTACAGCAAATGCTTCGCCACCGCGATCCCTTGCGGCACGACGAAGGCGAGCGCACCATAGCCCTGGGTTTGCGGTGAGGACTCAAACGACAGGGAGAGGCTGGTCGACCATGCAACGAACAACGATCGTTCTTGTCTTTGCGCTGGTCGCATTCGCTGGCGGAGCATCAGCCGAAACACCTGGCACGCGGCTTCAACCGAAATGCCTGAAGGCAGAAGTCAATCCCGTCACCGGCCAGGTACTGTGCATCGATCCTTTGGGGGCGCCGGTCGAGCCTCTGCCGCCAGAGGCGGCACTTCCCTGCAAGCCGGAGCAGTCGCGCGGCCAGTGGACTTGGGCTCCCAACTGCACGCCGCCGCTGCGGGGGATGTGAGGCCCAAGCGCTCGCCGCTCTACGCGGGACGCCTAGAGAAACACGTAGAGGGTGATCGCGATAAGGACGAGGACGAGCGCCAGGATCAGCGGCTGATCCTCGGGCCTCCCGAAATACTCCCTCCACCAATCGAAAACGCCGATGTTCATGGCGGGATGTCCTTGAAGGCTTCTACTTGAGAAGCTTCTTCCCCACGCGAAGGTTCCCGTCGCCGATCTTGCCCATCTTTATGAGGGCCGGTTCGAGCTCGAGCGCTCGCCTGAAGGGGGACTTCCCGCTGCATAAAGGGGGAAACCAAAGGGCGTCCTTGGTCGTTTTGTCTTTGCGAGAGGAGGAATCACGACCATGCGGACATTTCTTCTAGTCGTCGCCGTAGCGGCGATTGCCTTAACGGGCTTGTCGGCCAATAAGTGCTCTGGCTCAAGCGACCAGTCGGCAACTCAGCCGCCAGCCGAGCAGCCGCAACAGCAGCCGCCGGCGCAGCAACCTGCCCAGCCGGTACAGCCGGCTCAGCCGCCACAGCAATAAGGGCCCGGGCCGGAAACACCCACGCGCGGGCCCCGTGCCGCGCGAACGGCGCAATTGTGCCGCTTTTCAGGCTGTTAACCTAATTTAGCCAGAATTGTTTTCGTAAAGACTGACCGGGACTGCTACATTTGATCCCAGTCTCTAGCCGGGGACCCGCGCTTTGCTGTCGCGGGTCAAAGGGGGAAGCGATGAGACTAGCGCCCATCGTCATGTTTGCAATTTTGCCGGCGTTCGCGGCTGCTTGCGGACCGGGCAACAAACAAGGCACGGGCACCATTGTGGGCGCGGCAGCGGGTGGCGCTACAGGCGCAGCCATCGCCGGCGGCAACGGAAGTCGGGCGGTTGCTGGCGCTGCGGTCGGCGCTGTGGTCGGCGGCATCCTCGGCAACGAGATCGGC
Source organism: Methyloceanibacter sp. (assembly GCA_035260265.1). GTDB lineage: Bacteria > Pseudomonadota > Alphaproteobacteria > Rhizobiales > Methyloligellaceae > Methyloceanibacter. The sequence goes on along the minus strand of DATFVO010000330.1, from coordinate 6,499 downwards.
CGCCAGATGGACGAGCGCGACCGCCAGATGGCCGCTGCGGCCGAGTACCAGGCCCTGGAATATGGGCAGCCGGGCGCTCCCACGCCGTGGGACAATCCCGCCTCGCAAAATCGCGGCCAGATCGTGCCGGGCAAGCCCTACCAGCAGGGGAACCTTTACTGCCGGGCCTATACCCACACAATCTACATAAGCGGCCAGCCGACGACGGCGCGCGGCACCGCCTGCCGCCAGCCCGACGGCAGCTGGAAGACGGTAAGTTAGTCCGGGTCGGATCTTACGTTAGCAGGCGAAGCTAGTGCGTGACGGTTGCCTGTCGCAGCCGGTCAACGAGTGTTCGCATCACGGCGGTCGCGAAGAACGGGGTCTCGTGGATCATATAGAGGAAAGTCTCCTGGCCGATGACGGTGACTTCACAGTCCGTCTTGGCGCGGGCCGTGACGCTCCTGGGGGAGCCGTCGATCAAGGCCATTTCACCGAACATCGAACCCTTAGGTAAAGTCGCGACGACCTTGCCCGCCCTCTCGATGACCACCTCGCCCGAGCGAATCACATACATGGTATCGGCTTTCTCTCCCTCGCGGAAAATCGCTTCCCCGGCCTTGAAAGCTTGCGGAGGACGCCGTCTTTGCTTGGCTATCGCGGCATAGACTTGATTGATGGCAGCCATTCGTTTGCTGGCGATGGTCACAAATTCCTTGGGGACTCCGCGGGCGACGAGATGCCGGGATGGTTCTCCATCACCAGCTTGCGATAATGGCTGGTCAACGCCTCGTTGCTGATATCCGCACTGACTCCCAAGGCATGGTAGGGGTTGCGTTTTTCCGCAAGCGCCTGGCGCGCGTTGATGGCCGCGAACTCCTTCTCAGTGAAGCCGAAGCGCTTGGCGACGTCGGCTAGGAACGCCTCTTCACTAGGATGCAGGTTGTTGTCGGCCCAGGCGATATGGAACAAGCCGTCGAGTACGTCCTCGAGCAGCTTGCGATTGCCTTTGAACATGGTGGCGAGCTGGTCGGCATACGCCTCATAACCTGACACGTCCTGCTTCGCGAGATTGAAGATGCGGGCGACATTCTGCATCTCGGCTTCCGGCACCTTGAACGCCTCTTTGATGGCGTTCACATCGTCCTCGGTCACGAGGCCATCAGCCTTGGCCATCTTGGCGCCAAGCGCAATCACGCCCACGGTGAATGCGATCTGATTTCCAGCCGGCCCATCCTGTTCTTGATTCCGATCGATAGCATAGTGTCCCGCCACGCCGCCGAGCAGCGCGCCGATCGGGCCGCCGACCGCGAGGCCGGTCGCCGCATTTTTTTTCCCAAATCGACATCACCCGTTCCCTAAGTGGACAGTCGCCACAGCATATGATCATTCGTTAAGGCGCACACGTGAACGCCGCCCAACTTTTCTGCGACTTACGCGCCTATTCGAATCGCTGGGGATCGGTTCCTATCATTCCCGCAATTGATCGATCCCAGCCATCCCAAGGCTTGCCCCGGCTTACATCTTTCCCCTATGGCTAGGCCAATAAAGAGTAGAGGCTAGCCTCGTGCTGCTTTGGATCGTTCTTGGTTGCCTTACGGCGATCGTAATCCTCGTTCTGTTGCGGCCGCTTGCGAGCAGCGGCGCTAACGATATCGCGCCGGAGGCTTTCAACGCCGCGGTCTACCGCGATCAATTCGGCGAGATCGAAAGCGATCGCGCACGCGGTCTGATCGGCGAGGCCGAAGCCGAGGCTGCGCGCCTCGAGATCGCGCGCCGGTTGCTTCGCGCCGACAGCAAGGAGCGGGCGTCCGACCGCGCCGCCAAGTCGAGCAGCGCCAAAATTGTCGCGACGCTCGTCGTAGCACTTGCCCTCCCGGTTCTCGCGCTCGGGCTTTATCTCGTTTACGGCTCGCCGCGCCTTCCCGATCAGCCGCTGGCCGCGCGGCTCGAAGATCCGGCGAGCGATCGAAACCTCGAAGCCCTAGTTGCCCGCGTCGAGGCGCGTCTTCGCGAGCACCCTGAGGAGGGCGAAGGCTGGGAGGTCATCGCCCCGGTGTATATGGGCTGGCAGCGTTATAGGGATGCGGCGCAAGCCTATAGTGAAGCGATCAGGTTGCTTGGTCCCTCCGCCAAGCGCTTGTCAGGGCAGGGCCAGGCGCTCGTGCTTGCCAATAATGGGGTGGTGACCGAGGAGGCTCGCCGCGCGCTCGACCAAGCTCTCGCGCTCGATCAGACTCTGGTCGAGCCGCGCATTCTGCTGACCATCGCCAAGGAGCAGGACGGCCAGTTCGCGGCCGCCATCGCCGATTGGAAGGCGCTGCTCGCAAAGCAGCAGGGCGACGCGCCGTGGCGCGAGATGGTTGAGAAACGGATCGCCGAGGACGAAGCGCATCTTGCCGGCAAGCCTGTGGCTGAAGCTCAGCAGTCTGCGCCCGCAGAGGCAGGCCAGCAGGGTGAGCGCGGGCCAAGTGCCGAAGACGTTGCCACCGCGCAGAATATGAACCCCGCCGACCGCCAGGCCATGATCGAACGCATGGTCCAGGGACTTGCCGCACGGCTCGATCAGCAAGGCGACGATCTGCCCGGCTGGCTCAAGCTGGTCAGAGCCTATAGCGTGCTCGACCGCAAAGACGATGCGCAAAAGGCGCTCGCCCGCGCCAAGAGCCAATTCAGTGGCAACATGCAGGCAATCGAGCAGCTCGATGCGCTCGCGGCAGAGCTTGGACTGAAATCATGACGCGAAAGCAGCGAAGAGGCGTTCTCATCGGCACCTGTCTCCTGGTGCTCGGGGTCGCCGTTGGCCTCGTGCTCTACGCCATGCGGGATTCGATTGTCTTCTTCTATACGCCGAGCGAGGTGACCGCGATGCAGATCGCTCCGGGGCAGCGCTTTAGGCTCGGAGGTCTGGTCGAGACGGGCAGCGTGGTGCGCGGCGAGGGGACGACCATTCGCTTCGTGGTGACGGACAAATCGAAGACTCTACCGGTGACCTATACCGGAGTGCTCCCCGATCTGTTCCGCGAAGGGCAGGGCGTGGTGGCGGAAGGAACTTTAGCCGCGGACGGCGTCTTTCATGCCGACAACGTGCTCGCCAAGCACGACGAGAAGTACATGCCGCCAGAAGTGGCGAAGAAGCTAAAGGAGCAGGGCGTGTGGCGCGGCGATGCCAAGGCGAGCGCGGGCGAGCCGCAAGCCAAGGTGAATTAGGAGAGTAGGCGACGGGAGATGATAGCCGAGACTGGTCATTACGCGCTGATCCTCGCGCTTGCCGTCGCCATTGTGCAGATGGTTCTGCCGCTGATCGGCGCACGCATCCGCGACCAACAATTGATGGCGGTCGCAGGCCCCGCGGCGCAGCTTCAGTTCGTTCTCGTCGCCATCGCCTTCGTCGCGCTGATGACGGCGTATGTCACCTCGGATTTCTCGGTCGAGAATGTCTGGCGCAACTCGGCCGTCGCCAAGCCGCTGCTGTACAAGATCTCTGGCGTCTGGGGGAACCATGAAGGCTCGATGGTGCTGTGGGTGCTGATCCTCGCGCTGTTTGGCGCGGCGGTGGCGACCTTCGGCGCCAATCTGCCGCATCAGCTGAAAGCCAACGTACTCGCCGTGCAGGGATCGATCGCAGCGGCATTCCTCCTTTTCATTGTCACCACGTCAAATCCTTTCATTCGCCTCGATCCGGCGCCGTTCGACGGCCAGGGCTTAAACCCGGTGTTGCAGGATCCCGCGCTCGCCTTCCACCCGCCGTTTCTCTACACCGGCTATGTCGGCTTCTCGATGGCCTTCTCCTTCGCCATCGCCGCGCTGATCGACGGCCGCATCGACGCGGCTTGGGCGCGCTGGGTGAGGCCATGGACGCTTGCCGCTTGGATGTGCCTCACACTCGGCATCGCCATGGGGTCGTGGTGGGCCTATTACGAGCTTGGCTGGGGCGGCTTCTGGTTCTGGGACCCGGTGGAGAACGCCTCCTTCATGCCATGGCTCGCCGGCACCGCGCTCCTGCATTCGGCTGTGGTGATGGAGAAGCGCGACGCGCTCAAAGTCTGGACCATCCTGCTCGCCATCATCACTTTCTCGCTAAGTTTGATGGGTACCTTCCTGGTCCGCTCCGGCGTGCTTACGAGCGTGCACGCTTTCGCCATCGACCCTGCGCGCGGCATTTTCATCCTCGCCATCATGGGCGTGTTCATTGGCGGCGCGCTCGCGCTGTTTGCTTGGCGTGCGCCGCTGCTTGCTCAAGGCGGCCTGTTCGCCCCGATCAGCCGCGAAGGTAGCCTTGTCCTCAACAATCTTCTTCTCACCACGGCCTGCGCCGCCGTGTTCGTCGGCACGCTCTATCCGCTCGCACTCGAGGCGCTGACCGGCGACAAAATCTCGGTCGGACCGCCGTTCTTCAATCTCACCTTCGCACCCCTCATCCTGCCTCTACTCATTGCCGTGCCGTTCGGGCCTCTGCTCGCTTGGAAGCGCGGTGATCTGCTTGCGGCGGCGCAACGGCTTACGGCGGCCGCATGCTTGGCGCTTGCCGTCCTTGTCTTGGTGTTGGCCTTCCGCCAGCGCGGGCCTTGGCTCGCGCCGCTCGGCATTGGGCTTGGCGTTTGGCTCATTGCTGGCGCTGCGACCGAGCTTGTCTATCGCGTGAAGCTGTTCGAGGCATCGCGGTCAGAGGCCTGGCGCAGGCTGCGCAACCTGCCACGCTCAGCCTACGGCACTGCGCTCGCCCATGCCGGCCTTGGCATCGTCGTCATCGGCATCGTCGTCACCACGGCGTGGCGCTCCGAAGCGATCCTTGCGATGAAGCCCGGCGATACCGCGCAGATTGCGGGGTACACGCTCGCCTTCAAAGGCGTTGTTCCTCGTCAGGGCCCGAACTACCGCGAACGGGTCGCGCTGTTCGAGGTCACGCGCAACGGCGAGAAGGTGACCGAGCTCACTCCCTCCAAGCGCGAATACACTGTGGAGCGAAGCGGCACCACTGAAGCCGGCATTCACCCGAGCTGGCGCGGAGATCTTTACGCCGTGCTCGGCGATCAGTTGAAGGACGGCGCCTACAGCATCCGCCTCTATTTCAACCCACTGGTCCGCCTCATCTGGCTCGGCGCGCTCACAATGTTCATCGGCGGCGCGGTTTCGCTGTCAGACCGGCGCCTGCGCATCGGAGCACCGAGACGTGCACAAACCAAGGCGGCGACGGTGCCGGCGGCCGAATAACCATGCGCTTCCGCCGATCGCCCCTCGTTCTGTTTCTTGCAATGGGGCTCCTCGCGGCCTTGCCCGCGCACGCCGTGGAACCCGATGAGGTGCTGCAAGACCCTGCACTCGAGGCTCGCGCGCGGGAAATTTCCGAAGGCTTGCGTTGTCTCGTCTGCCAGAACCAGTCGATCGACGATTCTGGGGCACCGCTCGCCAAGGATCTGCGGCTACTGGTCCGCGAGAGGCTCAAAGCTGGCGACAGCAATCAGCAGATCGTCGATTTCATCGTCGCCCGCTATGGCGAGTTCGTGCTGCTCAAGCCCCGCTTCGAGGCGCTTACACTGGTGCTCTGGCTGGCAACGCCGGCAGTGTTTCTCGCGGCGATCCTGATCATCGCGCTCGCCTTTCGCCGCCGGAGGGCTGAAGCCCAGAATCCCGCTCCCTTGAGTATTGCCGAGAAGCGCCGGCTCAAGCGCTTATTGGGCGAGGGATAAGGCGGGAGCTAGTCTGCAAAAGTCGTTGCTGACAGCCGATTTCCGGGCGGAACCTTACTGAAATTTAATGCCGCCGCAACGGCAGCGTAATCGGCGAACCCCTATATCTTGGACCCAGAAGCCGCACTCCTTCGTTGATGCAAGGCTCTATTCAACGGGATTTTCTTTTCAGGAGAGAGAGGTTCCCCAATGAAACTTGACCAGAGCTCTGCTACGAACGAGAGCCCGCGGTGGCGGAAGCTGAGCCGCAGGCCCGCTCTCCTCGTGGCTGCCGCCCTTTTCGCCACGAGCGCATTAGGGCTTACGCTCGGCAATAGCGTGCCGTTCGCCGCCGCCGAGACCCCCACTACTACCCAGCCGCAGACCGTCGAGACGCCCTATGGGCGCGCGCCGCTCAGCTTCGCCGATATCGTGCAGAAGGTGACCCCGGCTGTCGTCAGCATCAATGTCAAGGGCGACGTGAAGGTTGCCGATAACGACCAGATCCCGGGCCTGCCCGATCTTCCCGAGGACAATCCGCTCTACGACTTCTTTAAGCAGTTCCGCAAAGGCATGCCGCAGCAACAGCCAAAGGCTCAACCGAGCCTCGCTCAGGGCTCCGGCTTCTTCATCTCGCCTGACGGCTACATCGTGACCAACAACCACGTGGTCGAGGATGCCGAGGACATCACGGTGACGATGGAGGACGGCTCGAAATATCCGGCCACCCTCATCGGCACCGACCCGCGCACCGATGTGGCGCTGATCAAGGTCAAAACCCAGGGCAAGACATTCCCGTATGTCGAGTTCGAGACCAAGGACCCGCGCGTCGGCGACTGGGTGCTTGCAGT
>DATFVO010000329.1:0-2308 GCA_035260265.1 Methyloceanibacter sp. | reverse complement strand
CCGCGATAGTGGCCGCCGACGCGTAGATCGATTGCCATTTCCGGGCAGGTGAAACCCTTGGGGCCCATCCAGCGCTTCATGTGCTCGGCGCTGGACCAGAGCGCAAACACCACCGACGGCGGCGCGTTGAAGGTGCGGACGATCAACAGCTCGGTGTCAGCGACGCTTTTTCTTTGGGCGTCCATTACGCTCTCCTTCGCTGAGTTCCTCGAGGTAGGCTGCCATCTTGTCGAAGCTCTGCTCCCAGAACCGCCGATAGACCGACAGCCAGTCATCGACGGCCTTGAGACGGTCCGGCTCGAGCTTGCACGGACGCCACTGCGCCTCGCGACCGCGCGAAATGAGGCCGGCGCCTTCGAGCACCTTGAGATGCCGCGAGACCGCCGGCAGGCTGATCTCGAAGGGCTCGGCGAGCTCGTTCACGGTGGCCTCGCCGGTTGTGAGGCGCGCGAGAATGGCGCGTCGCGTCGGGTCGGCCAGCGCCGAGAAGGTAACAGACAGCAGGTCGGGCATATTTAACCTGTCATGCAATTAACATGAACGTTAAATAAGTAACCGCTGCTTGCTTGTCAAGCCCAGCAGCCGGCAGGGCCAAAGCTAGCGAGGGCCGGGACAGCCAAGATGCTGGGCCGGTGCAGCGCATAGTTCGGTGCGCGTAAACGACAGACCTCAAAACCGGCGCGGCCCATCTCTGCCGCCTGGCAGCTGTCGATGGCTTCATCGCTGAAGGCGAGGCTAAGCCTCGGTCGACTCGACGAAAATCTCCCGGATGTCCGTGCAGCCGATGAAGCCAAAGATGCATCTTGGTTACGTATCGCTACCGGCGCGCAATGAAGCGATTTCTCCGCGTAATGGTGCCGGAACCACAAGCGATCGGTCTTGTTTCCCTGCCAACATCCTTGCGTACGCGCTTCTTGCTGCTCGACGCCTTCCTGGGACCCTCGTCGCAACGAAAGCCACGATGGCGCGCCACCTTAAAGTGCTGATCATTGGCGCTGGCACGGGTGGACTATGTCTGGCCCAAGGCTTGAAGAAGGACGGCATCGCCGCCAACGTGTTCGAGCGCGATCACACCCCGACCGATCGCCTGCAAGGCTACCGGCTGAGTTTGAGCGCGACCGGCAACCGGGCACTCAAGGCGTGCCTGCCCGATACGATTTTCGACAGCCTGGTCAAATGCTCGGCGCAGCCAAGCCAGCGGGTCAGCTTCCAAGATCATCGCCTTAACCGCCTGCTTGCCGTCGATCTCCCGCACAATGGTCAAGATCCGCTTGAGACCGAGCACCCAGTGAGCCGCACTGCTCTGCGCCGTGTTCTGCTCGAGGGACTGGATGACATCGTTCACTTCGGTAAGCGCTTTATCGGCTATGACGCTGTGGCCGCGAAGTGTGTGACCGCTCGCTTCGAAGATGGTTCGGTCGCCATCGGCGATATCCTGGTCGGCGCCGATGGCGCCGGCTCGCATGTGCGGGCCGAACTCCTGCCCCAAGCCAAACGCGTCCAAACAGGCATCCTTGCGGTCAGCGGCAAACTTGGCTGGTCCGACCGCGTGCGGATCATGACGCCCGCACCCATCCTGCGCGGGCCGGCACTGTTCCTCGGCCCCCGCGGCTGCTTCATGTTCTGCAGCGCCGTGCAGTACGCCCCCGGCCGCCCGGCCGACCCCTCTTCAGGTGATGCCGAGGAATATGTCATGTGGGGCTTCTCCGCCCGCCTTAACCGATTTGGCTTTTCGGCGCCTCCGGAGACGTCGACTGCATTCGAGTTGAAGGCGCGTGTGCTGGGCCTTATGGAGGACTGGGACCCCGCGTTGCGCCGCCTTGTGCAGGAGGCCGACGATGCAAGCTTGACGGCGTTTGCCGTGAAGACGTCGGTCCCGATCTCGCCCTGGCCGACGCGCAACGTCACGCTCTTGGGCGATGCTCTCCACAACATGACGCCTTTTCGGGGCATCGGCGCCAACACGGCCCTGCGCGACGCTGACGCCCTGCGCCGTGCCCTCGTCGCCGTCGATCGCGGCGAGGCTGACCTGATCGAAGCGCTCGCACGCTACGAGCGCGACATGATCGACTATGGTTTCCGTGCGGTGCGCGCCTCACTGGCCAATATGCATCGCTTTCACGCGGAGAGTGCTCTCGCGCGGGGAATCACCAAAGCCCTCTTCAGGGTCGTCGACGTCGTTCCACCGCTAAAGGGCGCATTTCTCGGCCGCCAATGAATATCACCCGAGACCTGCTGCTAGGCATGTTCGGCCGTCCCCAAGGGGTGCTTGGGCGGTTGGGCGGGGTCATCATGGCCCGCACAAATA
>DATFVO010000328.1:0-2891 GCA_035260265.1 Methyloceanibacter sp. | reverse complement strand
AGATCGACGCCCACGATGGGCAGCGCGGCGGTAGCATTCATCTCGGACTCTCCTCGGTTGAGTGCTGACACCCCACACCACATGAGGCCAGCTGGCACGATGATGCCGAGAAGCCGAGGGGAGTCCATCCCATCATTCGAGTCGACCGCCCGCAAGCGGGGCTTGCGGGTACCCTCGCGGCTTCGCCGCTCGGCCGCGGCTCAAGCGCAACGTTAGATCGCACAGAAAACGCCTGATTGGCGAGCATGCTCAGCGGGTCCACGCCGTGAGCCAGTGAAGGTCGAGGATTCGAGGGCGCGGGGCTCAGGAGGGAAGCACAATGCGTTTGAAGACAAGGCTCACGCAGAAGCTCGGGATCGAGCATCCAATTCTTCTGGGCCCCATGAACGTCATCGCGGGCGGGAAGCTTGCTGCCGCCGTGTCCAATGCAGGCGGGCTCGGCATCATCGGCGGCGGTTATGGCGACGCCGATTGGCTCGAGCAGCAGTTCGCCGCAGCGGGAAATGCACGGGTCGGCTGCGGATTCATCACCTGGTCGATGGCGAGGGATCCGAAGCTGCTCGATCAGGTTCTGGCCAAGCAGCCGGCGGCTCTGATGCTCTCCTTCGGGGAGGTCGAACCACACGCGTCCCGCATTAAGGCGCGAGGAGTGCCGCTGATCTGCCAGGTGCAAGGCATGACGTACCTGCGCGAAGCCGTCGATGCAGGCGCCGACATCATCGTCGCCGAAGGATGCGAGGCCGGAGGTCACAGCGGCTACCGAGGCGTATTTACCCTTGTTCCCGAAGCCGCCGACTATCTCGCGAAATACTCCCCCGATACCGTTCTGGTCGCGGCAGGCGGCGTGGGAGACGGCCGCGGTCTTGCTGCGGCGCTCATGCTTGGTGCAGACGGCGTTCTTATCGGAACGCGCTTCATGGCGAGCCAGGAGTCGGAGGCACCGGAAGGATTTCGCCAGGCGATCATCCGTGCCGACGGCGACTTCACGATGAAATCGACCTTGGTCGATATCGCCCGGAAGCGTTACTGGCCCAATCCGGAATTCGTCATTCGCGTTCTGAAGAACAGCTTCGTTGCCAAGTGGCATGGACGCGAGCGCGAGATGGAGAAGGCAATCGATGTCGAGTATGAGCGCTTCTGGGCCGCTTTCAGGGCGGGTGACGCCGATAACTCCGGCGTACTGATGGGAGAGGTGTCCGGAATAATCCAAGACGCGCCGCCTGCCGCCCAGATCGTCGAAAGCATGATCGCGCAGGCCTGCCACCTCTTGGGTTCGGACTCGCGTTACGTTGTCCGCTAGCGCTCGAGTCAGAGAGTGCGGCCTAACCCCTCGCTCGAGCCGACCCGCTACGGCAGGGGCCGCTTGGCCTCTCCAGATCAAGGTAGCCGTTGTCCTTCGACGGCCAAGCGGCGCCTGCCTCCGGGGACGGCTCAGCTCGAACGTTTTAGGCGTCACACAAACCACACGACAGCCTCCGCGCCTACGATCACCGCTAGGCAACTCGAGCCAACTAGGGGAGACACATGCCCGATACCCACCGAGCCGCTGTCGCCGGCTTCTACGAGACTCACCCGATTAACGAAGACGAGATTCTCCAGAAGCTTTCCGGCCACGCCGCAAGCGGGCTTCGCGCGCTTGCGGTTCCTTCGGCGCTTCGCGCCTCGGCGGCGGCTGAAGTGCATCGTTCGGCCTCAACCAGAACTCGTAGGGAGGAAGTCGATGAGCACACCCGCGACGGCTGCTAGAAGCTTTGAAGTCAAGGATCTCGCCGAGATCAAGTTTCCCGAGGCCGGTGCGGCTGTCTCGTTTCGCCTTCTGCAGGATGCTGTCGTTCCTCGGCCGGTCTACCTGATAAGCACGATCTCGAAGACGGGGGTACACAACGTCGCGCCCTATAGCTACATCAGCCCAGCCGCGACCACTCCAACGTCCTTCGTGCTGTCGGTGCTCAGGCGGGACGATGGTTCGGAGAAAGACACCATCGTCAATCTGCGTGCTTCAGGCGAACTCGTCATCAACGCAGTGACTGAGCCGATTGTGCACGCGGCAAACGCTTGCGCCGAGAATCTGCCGCCGCACAAGAGCGAGTTCGAGTTCGCGGGCCTTACACCTGCATTCCTGACCTCTCGCGCGCCTCACGTCGCACAGTCGCCCTTGCGGTTCGAATGCGTTGTCGAAAGCGAGATGCCGGTTGGAGGCAACGGCCCTGGCGCAGCATCACTTGTGATCGTTTCAGCAACGCGCGCGTATGTCGCGGAAGCGACCTACCGCGGCAAAGGCCAGCTTGACATCGCCGCACTCCGGTTGATCGGAAGGAGCAGCGTGGATCAGTACCTCGTCGCTGACGGGCAGTTCACCATCGCCAGACCAAATACGGGCGAGGCTGTCGTGTGAAGCGATGATCGCAGAATGAGGTCCAACCACTCGATCCAGCCGACCGCCGCAAGCGCCGCTTGCGGGTACCCTCCTCGCTTCGCTCGTCGGCGGCCGCTGATCGGCAACGTTTAGGCTCAAGTGGCCGCAATCTCCTTAGGCTGACTTCTCGGAATAGGAGGCGATTCAATGTTCAAGCACATTCTGATTCCCACCGACGGATCGACGATCGCGCTTAAGGCTGCAAAGGCCGGGATCCGCTTTGCTGCGGAGACCGGCGCGCGGGTGACCGCTTTCCATGCGATCGACCAATGGCAACCGGCCTACACCAGTCCTGATATGGCCAGCTCGCGTACATTCGTGGACTTCGAGAGGTTGGCGCGGGAGCGCGGCGAAGCGGAAGTTGCCGCCGTAGGCAAGCTCGCCAAAGCAGCTGGCGTGCCGTTCGCGTCGCTCGTCTCGAAGGCCCGCGCGCCCTATGAGGCCATCGCCGAAACGGCGCGCAAGAGGAAGTGCG
>DATFVO010000327.1:0-3036 GCA_035260265.1 Methyloceanibacter sp. | reverse complement strand
GCGGCGCCGCCCACGACCGCGCCTTTCAGGAACGAACGGCGGTCGAACCCGTCTTCTTTCATTTCGCCTCCTCCCAAGAGGTGATGGCGACACGCTAGCCCTTATGCCGCCCTCGTGCAAGCCGTGTTGTAGCAAAATGCGTAGCACACACGGGAGGACATACATGAAAGTCGCATCGATCATCGCAGCGGGTGCTTCTATGTTTTCGGCCGCGATCAGCGCCGCGGACATCAACGTGATTTCGACGCAGGCGACCCAGGAGGCCTATCTCGAGCTCGTCGCGCAATTCGAGCAGGCGTCGGGACATAAAGTGAAGACAGTCTTCAATGGAACGCTCAACGTTCAGAAGCGGCTCGCCAGCGGCGAGCCCTACGACCTCATCATCATGGCAAGCCCGGCGATCGACGAGCAGATCAAGCTCGGCAGGGCGCTCGCCGGCAGCCGGGTCGATCTCGCGAAATCCGGCACCGGACTTGCCGTGCGCAAGGGCGCGCCGAAGCCCGACATCCGCTCGGCCGAGGCATTGAAGAAGACGCTGCTCTCGGCGAAGTCGATCGGTTATTCCACTGGCCCGAGCGGCCTCTACATGCTCAGCGTGTTCGAGAGACTGGGCATCGCCGACCAGGTGAAGGGCAAGCTCAAGCAGACACCGTCCGGCGTGTTCGTCGGCACTCTCATCGCCAACGGCGAAGCGGAGGTGGGTTTCCAGCAGATCAGCGAGCTCGTGCATTTCCAGGGCATCGACTACGTCGGCCCGCTGCCGGGCGAGCTTCAACGGATGACCACGTTCTCGGCCGGCCTCGATTCCGGCGCCAAAGAGCGCGATGCGGCGAAGGCGCTCGTCAAGTTCCTCACCGCGCCGGCGGCGGCACCGGTCATCAGGAAGCATGGCCTAGAGCCCGCCTAGCCGGGTACACCGCCGGTCAAGAAGGGGAGGGAACCCGATGCGCTATCAAGCCGCAGCCTGCGTGCTCGCGGGCGCTGTCGCCAGGGCGAGCGCTTGCGATCTTGAAGGGCTTTACATCGACTTCATGGCTCCATTTTTCGTTGTCGAAGACAAAACCGTTTTTCGGTTTTGCTCCTAGTTCGAACTTCCCTCCTGGAAGTTCCGCGTTCTCACTCGGTCGAACCCGCGGCCTTTTCAAATCGAGAGAGGGATGTCCGTATCCGTGCGTCTGGTGCGTGTACAGGAAAGCCTCGGCATGCCTCGTGGAAGGTCGCGAGGCGCAGAGAAATAAAGCTTTTAAGGGGGGTTCGACGCCAGGTCTATCGCCGGCGTAACGACGCCAGCGTTGGTGTTGTTTCGTGACACCCATTAGCCGGCCGATGTCGAGGGAAACGAGTTCTCATGCGACGTGAACTCACGGCGCTTTGTCAAACCAACGCTCGTCCCCGCTCAGCCCCTCAATCGCACCCGTTTTCTCGCTCCGCTGGCTGCGAACCCAATCGCGCCAGACACCCATCGGGATCAAGCGAATGGCGATGCAGCTTGCCTGCGCCCTGGCGGCCTTTGCCGCCCCAGAGAAACGTTGGTGCCAAGCCGTGTCCAAAGGGATTGCTCACAAGAGCATGGTTTGCCACTGATGGCGCCAATCCTTGGCTGGCTCGCGGCTTGGGCGATTGGTCGGAAGCACGGGGTGGCGAAGGCGCAACGTCCAATCAATAAAGTCGGTTTCGCTCCAGTCACGAATGCTGGCTCATTGCGCCTCGCCGAACCCTTATCCAAAGCATCGCCGCACGTCGAACGGTTTGTGCTCGCGCAGCACGTGGTAACAGGCGCGCGCGAGCTTGTGCGCCAGCGCCTTGGTTGCCACGACGGTGTTGGTCCTCGCCCGCTTGCGTTCGTAGAAGCGTTTCGCCTCGGGGCAGAAGCGCCGCGCGAATTGCGCCGCCTCGACGAATGCCCAGGCGAGGTACGCGTTGCCGTTCTTGACGTTGCCTTCGCCCTTCTTCTTGCCGTTCGAGATGCGCTCGCTGTCGACACAGCGGCAGTACGAACTGAAGTTGCCGACCCGGGCAAAGCGCGACACCGCGCCGGTTTCCAACATGATCGTCGTGGCCAGCGTCTCGCCGATGCCAGGCGCGGTCTTGAGCAAGCCAAATTCCTCCCGCAGCCGCACCCGTTCGTGCAAGCGGCGCTCGAGCCGGTCGATCTGCTGGGTCAGTGTGCCGATCACCGCCAGATTAGCTTGCATCGCCAGCTTCACCTCCGGCGCCAACGCCATCGCCTCCACTCCCTTCGCTTCAAGCCGCTTGATCTGCTCAGCCTTCAGCCGCGCACCGCTCTCGCGCGCCTGAATGTTCTCCACCGCCAGGATGTGCTGCGTGCGCGAGCGCACCAGTTGCATGCGCTTGCGGGCCAAATCGCGCACCGCCCGCTGTTCCTTCGGGCAGATGTAGCCCTCCGGCAGCAGGCCCAGGCGCAACAGCTGGGCAAGATAGGCCGCATCCTCTTCGTCCCCGCTTCGCTTCAGGCCCTCATAGCGCTTGATCGCCGCCGGATTGGCCAGGTGCATGCGGTACCCGGCGGCCTGCAAACCGTCCACGATCCAGTACCAGTTATAGGTCGCCTCGACCACCACGCCGACCAGCTCGCCGCGGTAAGGCTCAAGCACTGCCAGCACCGCCGGCAAACTGTTCGGCACGCGCCGACTCACAAGCGTGCGATCGGACTCGTCGGTAACCACGATCAGACTGTTGTTCGAATGCAAATCGATTCCGCTATATTTCATGCCCGGCCTCCTTCGGGTTAGAGCGACTCGCAAACTCACTTTAACCCCCACCGTCGTGAGACGGTGGGGAGGCCGGCTAGATGATTATCAATAAACCCGTAAACAAGACAATAGAGCCCTAAACAAACGGGGGTGTCCTGACAATAAAGCCCTAAACGAAGCGGATGCCGCGAGAGGAGCGGACGACTACTGGCGGGCCGCGAACGGCCGCTTCTATGAGGGCGCGTTTGTCAAGCCCCCTTAGCCCAGATGTTTAATGGCCGAATGTCTCTTCCTTGTGCAACCGTCGTTACCTCTTCATCGG
>DATFVO010000326.1:0-4433 GCA_035260265.1 Methyloceanibacter sp. | reverse complement strand
TTTTAGCGACGGGTCAGGCGAGCTGTCAAGCAAGCGTAGCTGTGAGCGGAGACACCGAACGTCAAGCCCGCTTGCGCTTCTCGCTGTCGAGATGCGCGAGCGCAGCCGCCGGATAGCGCTCGCCCGAAGCGGCATCTGGCGGCACTGCGCGCGCGAGCGCAGCAAGATCATCAGGGGAGAGTTTCACGTCGAGCGCGCCGAGAGCCTCGGTGAGACGGTCGCGTCGCCTGGCGCCGACGAGCGGCACGATGTCTTTGCCCTGCTTCGCGACCCAGGCGATGGCGACCTGCGCCACCGAGGCCCCGATGGTCTGGGCGATGGCTCGCAGCTTTTCCACCAGCGCAAGATTCGCATCGAGATTTGCGCCTTGGAAGCGAGGCGCGTTGGCGCGAAAGTCGCGCTCCCCCTCGCGCGTCTTCGACCAATGCCCGCTGATCAACCCGCGCGACAGAACGCCATAGGCAGTGATGCCGATGCCAAGCTCGCGGCAGGCGGGAAGGATCTCGCCCTCGATCCCGCGCGAAATCAGCGAGTACTCGATCTGCACATCGCTGACCGGGTGAACGGCATTGGCGCGCCTGATCGTGTCGGCGCCGACCTCGGAAAGACCGATATGGCGGACATAGCCTGCCTTCACCATGTCGGCGATTGCGCCGACGGTCTCCTCAATCGGCACCGCCGGGTCGAGACGCGAGGGACGGTAAATATCGATATAGTCGGTGCCCAGCCGGCGGAGAGAATAAGCGAGGAAACTCTTCACTGCGGCAGGCCGCCCGTCATAGCCGAGCCAATTGCCAACAGGATCGCGCAGCGCTCCGAACTTGACGCTGATCACCACCGAGGAGCGGTCGCGGCCCCGAAGCGCCTCGTCGATCAGCATCTCGTTGTGGCCCATGCCGTAGAAATCGCCGGTGTCGAGCAGAGTGATGCCGGCGTCGAGCGCGGCGTGGATGGTGGCGATGCTCTCGCTGCGGTCAGCGGGGCCGTAGAAGTCCGACATGCCCATAGTTCCGAGGCCGATGGCCGAGACCTCGGGACCCTTGGTACCAAGCTTGCGATGGATCATGGAATAACTGCTCCTTGAGATAAACGCGGGGACTCCCGGTCCCCGTTCGCCAATGCACTAAGAACTTGGTGTGCCGTGCCAGGCGGTAACTTCACAGCTTCGATCGCAACGCCTTGATCACCCCATCGATCTTCTGGTCGAGCAGGGCGCCGAACTCCCTAAGCTCGGGTCGGCCAATCGCAGCGAGAAACGAGGATGGGCGATCATAGCTAACGGTGCCGTCTTTGTCGGTATCGAACAGAGCCACTCGGAACGGCACATAGAAACTCGCGCGGATATCGATGGCGATGATCTTGTGGGCGATGACCGGATTGCCGACGAGATAAAGCACACAGCGCTTTGCCTTGCCTGACAACGAAATAACAGCGCCCTGATTGGCGCTGGCAACTATCATCAGGCCGTGGGTGCCGCCGACGCGCTGGATCTCCCTCTCGACCTCGCCCCAAGACGCCCGCCGCTCTACCAGGGCTTGGACAGCGGCCGGATCGAGGCGACCAAGCTCAGCCTCGAATGCGGCGACGAGTTTTTCGTAGGGAACTCCCGTGGCGACAGTTACATGCTCGATTGCCGCCTTTGAGGGTTGGACCGCAGCTGAGGCGTTACTGTTGCTCATCATGAACTCGCTTGGTTACAAGGGCCCAGCCTTATTTGATCACAACGGGGACGAAGGTCGAGACCATGCGACGTTTGCAGCTGTCATATGCATTTCGCTGTCCGCTGCCCCAGGCTCGTGCCTTGGCGTTGCCGTATCGGGCTGCTATCAAACAAAACGGCGAGGGGCTGCCAAATTGGTGTTGCCTTACAGGGGCCTGTCGCCGCATGATTTTTGCGGGAACGCGGGTTTGGCGAGCACCGTAACCATGGCCTCTAGGCAGAGCAGTTCCACAGGGCTGGCCATGCTTGACGTGGTCGTTCTGATCGCCATGGCCGTCACGGCAGTCGCGTTTGCGACCGGGCTCGTCGTCCATTCCGGCATCGCCTACATCCCGGCGGTGATCGCTGCCGCCGCGCTCTACATGGTGATGGCCGCTTCCTATCTCATCATTGCGCGCTCGACGAAATCGGCCCCGGTGACCGACCGCTTGAACGAGCTCGAAGAAGCGCTCGAGATCATCGACGCAGATTTGCAGCGTATCGACCGCGTCGAAGACGACGTGGCGAGGCTCGACCTCCTCAACGACCGCGTCGAGCGGCTCGATCAGGCCGTCAGCCAGGGCGGTCAGGGCGCTGGCGGGATCGGCCGCTATGAGCAGTTCGCCTCCGAGTTCGATGAGGTTCACAGCAAGATCGACGGCCTGCGCACCGAGCTCGAAGGCGAGGCAAGAAGCCATCGCGACAAGATCGCCAGCGATCTGCGAACGCTGGAGGGCCTCATCAAGCAGCTCTCGCGCGAAGTGGCAGCGGCCACTGGCGGCGCGACGACATCAGCGTCCGCCCCGACGCCGGCCCCCGGCGTCGCGGTTGCGGCTCCTATCCCTTCGCTCGCCGCCGGGCTTGACGCGGAAGACGATGAAGACACGCCCGCTGTCCTCAAGGTCGCCGAGACGCTGACCATTGTCGTGGAGGAAGAGCCGTCGCTCGAGGATGCTCCAACGACCGTCCCGTCTGCCGCGTTGAAAGAGGAAGCTGCCGCGCCCGAGCCGGCGCAGAGCTACAGCGATAGCGAAATGCTCGACGTCGTAGCGCAAGCCCTCGAGAACGGCCGCGTTGATCTTTACCTCCGCCCCACCGTGACCCTGCCCGAGCGGAGGCCGCGCTATTTTGAAGCGTTGACCCGCATCAGGACTAGGTCCGACGAGCTGATCACACCCTCCGCCTACCTCTCGGTCGCGGAAAGCTCCGGCATGATTCCCCTGATCGACAACGTGCAACTGGTGAAGAGCGTGCAGGCGCTGAGGCGTCTTGGCCCGAAATCAAGGATCAAGGGATTCTTCTGCAATATCTCGGTGCGCACGCTTCTCGATCCGGAGTTCTTCCCCGAGCTGGTCGAGTTTATGGAGGAGAATTCCGGCTTGAGCGAAAGCCTGATCTTCGAGGTGAACCAACCTGCGATTCTCGCCCTCGAGACGTCGGAACTCGGTTCGCTCGATACGCTCGGCGCGCTCGGTTACCGCTTTTCGCTCGACCATGTCAGCGATCTTGACGTCGATTTCGCAGGACTGCGCGATCGGCACTTCCGCTTCGTCAAGGTCGACTCCAAGACTTTCCTGCACGACATGGAGGTGCGGGGCAAAGGTTTGCCCGGTGCCGACATGAAGAGCTATCTCGATACCTTCGACCTCAAGCTGGTCGTCGACCAAGTCGACGACGAGGGCACCGTCGCCAAGCTCCTCGACTACGGCGTCGAACTGGCGCAAGGCAATCTGTTCGGCGCGCCCAAGCCGGTGAGCCCAGCCCTGCTACGCGAGCTCGAAGAGGCCGACGCGGCCTAAGCGTCACCGGCGCCTAAATCAGGAGAGTAGGGGGCTACCGATAGGGGAAGTAGCGCATGTTTGGCGGCCACAATGTCTCGGGAAAGCGCCGCTACAGCGCGCGGATCTCGTCACTCCCGCCATACGGCATGGCGCGATAGGAGCGCACACGAAAAATCCGGGCCATAATAGTCCTCGACATAGAGGGACTGGCGCTGAGCGCGCCTATAGCCGGCATCCTCGAGCTGAAGGCCGGGGCTGGTCAGGCCCGAGGTGGCCTGAATCGGCGTGGCACTTGCCGTGCTGACCGCAGCAAAGAGCCCAAGACTAAGGCCAACTGCGGCCATGGGAGCCAACGTTTTCTATTCGCGAGTCAAGGATGCTCTCGACAAAGCCACAGGACCGCTCCCCCATTGGACCCTGCATGACCTTCGGCGCACGGCCCGCTCGCTAATGTCGCGGTCGGGCGTTACTCGCACACAGCCGAAAGAGTGCTAGGCCCTGCCATTGACGGCGTGGAAGGCATCTATGACCGCCATCGCTACACCGAAGAGAAGGCGCAAGCGCTAAAGATGCTTGCCGGTCTAATCGACTCCATCCTTCGCAACGACGATGCTGACAAGAAAGTGAGAAGGCTAAGAGGATGAGCGGGACCACTCAAGCTTGCTAAAATCGGTCGTGAAACTGAAACAGATAGTTATTCTTCTCGCCTTAGTCGCGGCGTTCGTCATCGCGGTTCGATGGTCTGCGGGGAATCTAATTCCGGCAGATTTGCTAGGCGCGAGTCCCCAATGCGCCGACCATGGCCTTGAGGATAGTGGCCAGCACCACCACCATCCTTGCGCCACCCAGTAAACGCTTCGAATTCGTGAGGCTGTGCAGCTCTGCCGATGATGGATCGCTGGGAGTGACGGCGGTCCATGCTTAGACCTTAGGGGCATGGGAATAACCGCGTT
>DATFVO010000325.1:0-3706 GCA_035260265.1 Methyloceanibacter sp. | reverse complement strand
CTCCTTGTGCAGCTTGGTCACGACCTCGTTCCACAGCACGCCGGTCTTCATCACGTTGCGCTTCTCGGCAGAGTGCACCAGCCGCTTGCGCTCGCGGGCAAGGTCGAAGGCGACAGCGGCGATGCGCTCGATCTCGTAGGTGTTATAGACCTGCGTGTCGATGGCGCGCTTCTGGCCGTTGCCGAGATCGGTGATGGTCTTAGGCTCGCCGAAATAAACGCCGCCCGTCAGCTCGCGCACGATCATGATGTCGAGGCCGTCGACGCGGTCGCGCTTGAGCGAGGAGGCATCGGCAAGCGCCGGGTAGCAGATGGTGGGGCGGAGATTGGCGAACAACTCGAGGTCCTTGCGCAAGCGGAGCAGACCTGCCTCGGGGCGCTTTTCGTAAGGCACGCCATCCCATTTCGGCCCGCCGACCGCGCCGAGCATGACCGCATCGGCGGCAAGGACGCGCTGCATGGTGGCGCTGGAAATGGCCTCTCCGTGAGAATCGTAGGCGCAGCCGCCGACGAGGTCGGTCTCGGTCTCGATCGCGGCGAGGCCGCGCGCGTTGATCCAGTCGACGAGGCGCGAAACCTCGCCCATCACCTCTGGGCCGATCCCATCGCCAGGGAGCAGCAAAAGCTTGTGAACGGCCATGGATTGATGCCTGCCAGCTTGCTAAGACCTCGCCGGCGAAGTGGGTAGCTGGAGAGCGAAATGCTGACAAGGGTGCTGTTTGCCTTGGTGCTTGCGGTCGCGTCCATCCCTGCGTGGGCCGAGGGCGCCAAGGTCCTGGCACTAGGTCTCGCCGACCATGAGGTTACCCAAGAGGAGTTGGACAAAGGCACGGCGCTCGCGGCGCCCCGCTTCAACACGCCTGCGATCGCTTATACATCGATCGCCAACCTGAAGAAGGGCGACGTCGTCGAAATCATGCTCGTCAACGACGACAGGCCTTTGCTGCACAGCACCGAGACGCTTGCCGAGGACCAGGCCAAATATTTGCTGCAAGCGGGGAAGCGCGGGGTGCCTGCCGGCGGCTGGCCAGAGGGCAGCTACCACGCCGCGCTAACGGTCACGCGCGACGCCAAACCGCTCATCGAGCAATCCAGCCCGCCCATCCCCTTCGACTAGTCGCTAGGCCCAGGGGCGTTCTGTGCGCGAGCGCGCCTCGAAGGCCCCGATCGCGTCGCCCTTCTCGAGTGTCAGGCCGATGTCGTCGAGGCCTTCCATCAGGCAGCGCTTGCGGAACGGGTCGATGTCGAACTTGATGACGCCGCCGTCAGGTCCTCTGATCCCCTGTGCTGCGAGGTCTACAGTGATGGTGGCGTTGGCCCCGCGCGAGGCGTCGTCGATCAGCTTGTCGATTTCCTCTTGCGGCAGGGCGATCGGCAAAATGCCGTTCTTGAAGCAGTTGTTGTAGAAGATGTCGGCGAAGGACGGCGCGATGATGCAGCGGAAGCCGAAATCGAGCAGCGCCCAGGGCGCGTGCTCGCGGCTGGAGCCGCATCCGAAATTCTCCCCCGTGATCAGGATCTTCGCCTTGGTGTAAGGCGGCTTGTGCAGCACGAAGTCGGGAAGCGGTGCGCCCTTCTCGTCATAGCGAAGCTCGGCGAACAGTCCCTTGCCGAGGCCGGTCCGCTTGATCGTCTTGAGGTACTGCTTGGGGATGATCATGTCGGTGTCGACATTGATCATGGGCAGATAGGCGGCGATTCCGGTGAGCGTGGTGAAATTCTCCATGGCAAGTCCTCGTGGCTTGTGCAGCCTATGTAGCGCCCCGCGTTTAAGTTTTCCAGTCGCACCGGCTCACGCGGATATCACCGCTTTTCAGCCGTAGGGCCACAGAATAAGGTCGCCCGTCCGAGCGGCAGAGGGAAGAGGAGGCCATGGCTGGAACGGTGATCTACGAGGCGCATCCGGCGATGTTCCGGGCGCATCCCTTCTAGTTCATTGGCGGCGTCATTCTCATTCCGGTGTTCGGGCTTGGCGTGCTGCCCCTGCTCTACTGGTACATCCACACGCGGCAAACGGTGCTCACAGTCACCGACACCGAGATTCTGTATGAGCGAGGCATCTTGAGCAAGGACCGCACCTCGGTCTCGCTCAAGCACATCCGCGCGGTGCACGTGACGCAAGGCTTCTTGAACCGCATCCTTGGCGTCGGGACCATCCAGATCTCGACCGCTGGCGATCAGCCTGAGTTCACGGTGGGCCGACATGCCAGACCCCGGCACGATCAGAGAGGCGATCTCGAAAGCGCAGAATCAAGGGGCGGAATAGGACGACAAATACCGAGCGCCCATGATCATCGCGATCGGAGAGAGGCTACGCGGCTCCTGCTTGCGGCAGCGATCGCGCTCATCCTGCTGGTGGCGATCGTATGGGTTGGAATTTACTACTTCGTCGAATATGCGAATTTCTCGGACCCGTTCTCGGAAGGGCTCGGCCTCAAGACTGCGGCGCTCATCGCTTTCGGCGTCTCACTCGCCGTGATCCTCGTGATGACCATCGTGTCTGGCGGCGATGCCATATTCGGCGAACTGCCCTTCACCCTCGCCGGGTTTTTGATTTTCTTCGTGATCTTCTGGCTGATGATCGCCTGGATTTTCTAGGCGGGGCTACTGCGCCGGGCCGAGGGTCTGGGCCTTTGGCAAGGAGGACGGCGCGGCCGCGTTCTGCTGAGCCGGGGCCCCGACCAGCTGCTGATAATATTTGCGCATGGTCTCGCAGCGCTCAGGTCCCGGCGGGTGCACCGCGTCGCCCTTGAGCTTCGAGATGAAGATGCAGATGTCCTCCATGCCCTGTGCGTCGAGCCAACCCCATTTCACGCCGCGCCTGATGGCAAACAGGTCGGCCTGGGTCTCGTCGGCGCCGACGAACTGGTGCCCGCATTCGTGGCTATAGATATAGAGCTTCACTTGGGTGGAGAGGCCTTCGATCTTCTTGGTATTGAGGATCAAGAAACCGGGGAAGGCGCCGCCCCAGCTGTCGAAATTGGAATTCATCACCGTCGGCCGCTTGCCGCAATTGACCGACTTGCCGTCGATCTTGAGCGAGCCGTACTGGACGAACTTTGCGTCGGGGCCGGCATCTTTCATATATTGATCGACGGTGGGACCTGAGGTGGTCGAGCCTTCGTTGCCCGACCATTCCTGGGCGCGGGGCAAGCCCGGCCGGACGACGCAGAGCGCCAATCCCAAGGCGCAGACAAGCGCCCATCCCAAGCGTGCCCGTCCATCCAGCATGACGAATCGTACTGTACGGCGCGAACTTGACTTGCGCAATTACCACCGAATTACCGCGTGCCGTCTTGCGCGGTTAAGCCCCCTTTCTTGGCGAAGCATTGGCGAAGCTGATTGCAGCGTTCTTCGGGGTCTGGATGCAGCGGTCCGTGACCCGCGATGTTGAACACCGCGCAGATGTCGTCGAGCGCCTTCTCGTCGAGCCAGCCTTCGCGCCGCGCGCGACGCACCGCGTAGCAATCGGCAGCCGTCTCGCTCGGCCCATACCGGATGTGACCGCATTCGTGATAATAGATCAGCCACTGCACCGGGCGGGGCAGGTCCTTCATCGCCTCAATGTTGAGCATGATCACGGTCGAGGACACGGCGAAGCCCTCGAAGTCGCGCACGAGCGTTGCCGTGGCGCCACAAGTGAGCCTGCGGCCGGCGATGACCAGCCTGCCGGGAGCGACGAGCTTGCCCTGATCGAAGGCAGCCAC
>DATFVO010000324.1:0-4123 GCA_035260265.1 Methyloceanibacter sp. | reverse complement strand
TCAACCCTGACGACGCCGAGGCGCGCACGCTAGACCATGCGCTTTATCTCAACCGCGACGGGCTCAAGACGGTGTCGGGCATGGACGAGTCTGGCCACATGGACGCGCTCGGCCTCGCCTGGATCGGCATGATGGCCAAGGACGACCGCCCATTCATCCTGCAAAAGGCTGGAGGGCTCCAGGGCACTTTCACCTATATCGCCTTTGCGCCGGCGCGGAACGCGGCGGTCTTCATCGCCATCGACAAGTTCGATTTCGGCGCCGCCTTCGCCATGGGCCAATTTGCCAATGAGCTTTTGGAGCAGATCGCGCCGCGCTAGGCGGCGTGGGAGGACGAGGTCTCTCCCTCGGTCAACACGGCGTAGAGCGCGGCTGCATCGCGCGAGGCTCTAAGCTTCTCGACCGCGCTCCCCTCGCGCAACAGCCGCGAGATGCGCGCAAGCGCTTTGAGGTGGTCGGCGCCAGCCCCCTCCGGCGCGAGCAGCAGGAACACGATATCGACCGGCTCGCCGTCGACCGCATCGAAATCGATCGGCTCGGCAAGCCTCGCAAAGATTCCGATGATGCCTTTAAGGCCCGGAACTTTGCCATGCGGGATGGCAATACCCTGGCCAAGTCCGGTCGAGCCGAGCCGCTCGCGCTGGAGCAGCACGTCGAAGATGACGCGTTCGGAAAGCCCTGTGCGGCGGGCGGCGCGAGAGGAGAGCTCCTGCAGGAGCTGCTTCTTCGTCTTCGGCCTGAGCGACGGGAGGACAGAATCAGGGGAAATGAAGTCGCCTAGATGCATCTTTGCTTAAACCCTCACACGAACGGCGATGGCGGCGGAAAGTTCCGCCTAGCGCCGCTTGCGCGCCTTCTTGTTCTTAGCGCGCTGAACTCGGCTGCCTTGCCCCAATCAATAGTGCAGTTGGTTCGAAACTCCCCGTGCTCCTTCTCGATGCGCACACGGCCTGCGCGCGGACGTCGCAAGAAACTTCTCGCCGGTGTGCACAACGCGCTTCTCGACGTAACTGCGCAACGCCTCACCGACGTCCAGAGTCTTTCCGATGACGTGTGTCGCCATTGCCCGCGGAAAATCTAATGGCCCTTTTCCACCGCAAATTCCCGGGCGCATGCCGCGTCTTGTGGGGCCGATTTTTCGCCTGAGCGACAAAAGTGGCTCAGGCTTGAATCTCTCTTCGGCCTCAACCGCGGGGCGGGAAGCTAGACCGCGCGTCCCGGGGTGTCAAACCATCAATTTAGTGCTTGCCCCTTTACAGTATTCCGCTTGTTTATCAGCGCTCTGGGCGTCTTCAGGCGCTGGCGCCGGACGCGATGCGCTTGAGCCGCCGGCGCTGCACCGAGGAGGGAATGCGCAATGCCTCGCGATATTTCGCGACCGTGCGGCGCGCGATATCGATGCCGTCGCTCTTCAGCCGCTCAACGATCTTGTCGTCTGACAACACATCGCACGCGGGCTCGGCATCGATCATCTCGCGGATGCGGTGGCGGACCGCTTCCGACGAATGCGAGTCGCCTGCGCTGGTTGCGGCGATCGCCGAGGTGAAGAAATATTTGAGCTCGAACAGGCCGCGATTCGTCGCCATGTATTTGTTGGCGGTGACCCGGCTCACCGTCGATTCATGCATCGAGATCGCATCGGCAACGGTCTTCAGGTTCAGCGGCCGCAAGTAGCGCACACCATAGGTCAGGAAGGCATCCTGCTGACGCACGATCTCCTGCGCCACTTTGAGGATGGTGCGGGCGCGCTGGTCTAGGCTCTTCACCAGCCAGTTTGCGGTTTGCAGGCAATCGACGAGATAGCTCCGGTCCTCTTTGCGCGTCGTCGACTTCGACACGGTCGCGTAATACGACTGATTCACAAGAACGCGGGGCAGCGTGTCGCTATTCAGCTCGACCTGGAAGCTGCCGTCGGGAAGCGCCCGCACCAGCACGTCGGGCACGATCGGCTGCGTCGGGCTTGAGCCGTATTTCAGGCCTGGCTTTGGATTCAGCCGCTTGACCTCCTTGATCATGTCGCACAGGTCCTCGTCCGACACGCGGGTCGCGCGCTTTAGCGCGACAAGGTCATGGGCGGCAAGGAGACCGAGATTCTCGATCAAGGACGCCATCGCAGGATCGCAGCGGTCCTGCTCTTTCAGCTGGAGCATCAGGCATTCGCGCAAATCGCGGGCGAACACGCCGCAAGGCTCGAAGCCCTGCATCACGTGAAGCGTCTCCTCTATGAGCTCGAGCGGCGCGCCGAGAAGCTCGGCAAGGGCCGACAGCTCGCCGCGCAGATAGCCAGCCTCGTCGGTCATGTCGATCAGGTGCTGTCCAATCAGCCGGCGCGCGGGATCGGCGAAGGCGAGCATGAGCTGCTCGGCAAGATGATCGCGCAGCGTCCTCTCCTCGGCCACATAGGCTTCGAGGTTTGACACCTCGTCAGTGTCAGACCGCGGCGGGGATTGGGAGAGGGCGGACCAGTCTGAGTCCTTGAGCGCGCCTGGCGCGAGTGCATCGCCATCGGGAAAGACGTCCTGTGGCTCTGCGTCGAGATCCTCGCTGCGCGCGGCTTCCGGGCCATTGAGATCGACCCATTCGGCGTCGTCACCGTCGGTCGGCTCTGGCTCGCCCTCGGGCGTTGCGCCATCTGCGCTCGCCTCTCGGCTTTCGGCGGTGGCCTCTCCGGAAGGTTCACCGGCCACCGCAGCGGTCTCCTCCGGCTCTGCGCGTTCGAGCAGAGGATTGCGCTCAAGCTCGGCCTCGACGAAGCTCGCTAGCTCGATATTGGACAGCTGAAGCAGCTTGATCGCCTGCTGCAGCTGCGGCGTCATCACCAAATTGTGCGTCTGGCGGAGCTCGAGCTTAGTAGTGATCGCCATTGTCGAACGCACTCAGAAATCGACGTCAGATCCTGAACTGGTCGCCGAGATAGACGCGCCGGACGTCCTCGTTGTTGATGATCTCGTGGGCGGTGCCGTGGGTCAGCACCATGCCGTCATGAATGATATAGGCGCGGGTCACAAGGTCCAGCGTCTCGCGCACATTGTGATCGGTGATGAGCACACCGATGCCGCGCTGGGTAAGGTGGCGCACGAGAGCGCGGATGTCGTTGACGGCGATCGGATCGATGCCTGCGAACGGCTCGTCGAGCAGCATGAAGGAGGGGCGCGTGGCGAGCGAGCGCGCAATCTCAACGCGCCTGCGCTCGCCGCCGGAGAGCCGCATCGCCGGCGATGTCCGGAGTCGCGTGATGTGGAACTCTTCGAGCAGGGCGTCGAGCTGGATCTGGCGTTCATGCTTATTTGGCTCGACCGTCTCGAGCACGGCAAGGATGTTCTCCTCGACGGTAAGGCCCCTGAAGATCGAGGCCTCTTGCGGCAGGTAGCCGATGCCGAGGCGCGCGCGGCGATACATCGGCAGCCTGGTCACGTCGCGGCCGTCGATCTTGATCGAGCCCTCGTCGGCTGGGATCAGCCCGGTGATCATGTAGAACACCGTCGTCTTGCCGGCGCCGTTCGGCCCGAGCAGCCCGACCGCCTCGCCGCGGTTGACTTCTAGGCTGACGCCCCGAACCACTGTGCGCTTCTTGAAGCTTTTGACCACGTTGCCGACGGTCAGGCGACCGACGGCCGGTTCTGACCGGGGTCCCGGCGCAGGCGGCGGTTCCTGCGCAGGGATCGCGCTTTGCGTGGCGACTGCTTGGCGGCCTGGGAACGACAGCAATTTGCCCACTACCCCTTCCGCTCCCTAGAGTTGAAGCGATGGCCGGTTAACATTCCTCGAAGTCAGAAGACAGCTATTGCGGGAGGCTAGGGACGATCTGCCACGGCGAGTCGTCGGCAGGTTTGTTGCTCTTCGGGGTCGCCGCACTTGCACTTGCCGCAGTGCTCTCGTCGTCAGTGGCAGGCGTCGAGTCGGACGTCTCTCCGGCAGGCTTTGGCGTGGCTGCAGCCGCCTCGCCAGATGCTTTTTCGGCCGATTTGGCGGTGTCGGCGCCTTCGTCCTTAGGCATGAAAAGTGCACGGATGCGGCCCCCGGCGGTGGCAGTATTGCCCGGATTCTCGAACCGGCTTTCGCCCGTCTTGAGATCGATAACGAGCCGGTCTCCCTTTAGCACATTCTTGCCTTGGGTTAACAC
>DATFVO010000323.1:0-4391 GCA_035260265.1 Methyloceanibacter sp. | reverse complement strand
CTACCGCGACGTCGTGCCCTCGCTGCTCGCGATCGGCAAGGCGCTCTATGCGACGCTGGCCGACCCGACCTTCTATTTCCACCTCTACACCACGTTCTACGAGATCGCCGTCGCCATGGTGATCGGCGGCCTGAGCGGGCTCGCGGTCGGCATCCTGCTCGGCGGCAGCAAGTTCATGTCGCGCGCCTACGAGGCCTATCTCTACTATCTCGGTCCCTGTCCGAAGATCATCTTCTTCCCGATCATGATCATGTGGTTCGGCGTCGGGCCCGGCTCGAAGGTGGCGATGGGCGCCATCTCCTGCTTCTTCCCGGTCGCGCTCAACGTCGCGGGCGGCATGCGCGAGATCGACAAGGTCCTGATCCGCGTCGGCAAGAGCTTCCGCGCCAATACCTGGCAGATGGTGACCAAGATCTATCTGCCGGCCATGCGCCACCCCGTGATCAACGGCGTGCGGCTCGGTCTCGGCGTGGCGCTGATCGGCACGCTGCTGGCGGAGACCAAGCTCTCCAATCGCGGCATCGGCTTCCTGGTCATCCAGGCCTACAGCATCTTCAACATGCCGCAGATGTATGCGCTGCTTATCATCCTGTTCGTGATCGCGATCGGCGCCAACACGCTCATCGGCCGCGTCGGCGGCCTCGACGACATCAAACGCTCCTGATCATCCCGTAGAGGTGTCCCATGGTTGCAGTTGCATCAGCGGCCAAGATCGAGCCGCTCGCTCCCAATCTGCCCTCGCATCGCGATCCCTATTACGCCGGCAAATGGCAGAAGCCGAAGGCGGATCGCTACATCGACACCGTCAATCCCGGCACCGGCGAGTCGCTCGGCAAGGTGATCGACGGCACGGTGGCTGATGCCGAGGCTGCCATCGCCGCCGCCAAGGCCGCGTTCAAGGAGTGGCGGCGGGTGCCGCCGCTGGAGCGCGCGAAAATGCTGCGCGCCATCGCCGACGTGCTGCGCAAGAACGGCGACGAGCTCGCCATGATCGACGCCGCCGACTGCGGCAATCCCTATGCCGAGATGCGGCGCGATGCGCAGATGGGCGCGGCGCAGCTCGACTTCTACGCCGGCCTCGTCACCGAGATGAAAGGCGCCTCGATCCCGATGGGACCGGACGCGGTGAACTTCTCGGTGCGCGAACCCTTCGGCGTGGTCGGGCGCATCATTCCGTTCAACCATCCCTTCATGTTCGTCGCCGGCAAGTCGGGGGCGCCGCTTGCCGCCGGCAATACCGTCGTGGTCAAGCCGCCGGAGCAGGCGCCGCTGTCTTCGCTGCGGCTTGCCGAGCTGATCGACGGCATCCTGCCGCCGGGCGTGTGGAACCTGGTCCCCGGCGGCAAGGAGGTGGGGCAGGTGCTGGCGAGCCACCCTGATGTGGCCAAGGTCGCGCTCATCGGCAGCGTGCCGACCGGTCGCGCCGTGATGAAGGCCGCCTCCGACACGCTCAAGCCGGTGCTGCTCGAGCTCGGCGGCAAGAATGCGTTGATCGCCTTTCCCGATGCCGACCTTGACGCGGTTTCCGCCGCCGTGGTCGACGGCATGAACTTCACCTGGTGCGGGCAGTCGTGCGGCTCCACCAGCCGCGCCTTCGTGCACGAGAGGATCTACGACGCCGTGCTCGAGCGGGTGAAGGAGTCGGTCAAGCGCTACAAGCCCGGCATCCCGACCGATGCCGCGACCACCATGGGCGCGATCGTCAGCAAGGTGCAGTACGACCGCGTGCTGAGCTACATCGACGCCGGCAAGCAGGACGGCGCGCGCCTCTTGAGCGGCGGCAAGCGCCCCGCCGACGCGCACCTCGCCAAGGGCTTCTACGTCGAGCCCACCGTGTTCGCCGACGTGACCATGGACATGCGGGTCGCCAAGGAGGAGATCTTCGGCCCCGTGCTCTCGATCCTGAAGTGGAGCGACGAAGAGAAGATGCTGGCGCAGGTCAACCAGGTGGAGTACGGGCTCACCTGCTCGATCTGGACCAACGACCTCGTCACCGCGCATCGCGTGGCGGGCGCGGTCGAGGCGGGCTTCGTGTGGATCAACGAGGTCTCGAAGCATTTCCTCGGCGCGCCGTTCGGCGGCTACAAGCAGTCCGGCGTCGGGCGCGAGGAGGGCATCGAGGAGCTCCTGAGCTTCACACGCGAGAAGAACATCCACGTGAATCTGAAGCGCCGCACGGGACATTGAGGCTAAGGACGTACCCGGAGCTTTCGTCGCCCTCGTCCTGAGGAGCGCGCACGCCGAATTCGTCCGGCAGACTCACACTTGCGTGCGCGCGTCTCGAAGGATGAGGGCGGCCCCGAACCGTGCCGGCCTATGCTTCGAGACGCATCGCCGCGCTCGAATGTGCCGCCAGCACGTGCTCGTTTTGCGGCGATGCTCCTCAGCATGAGGCCGATCAGGAGCTTCGTTCGCTCCGCGAGTAGCGTATTCACATCTTCACTTTTCAAACAGCCCAATTCACTCCCGCGGCGCGATCGCGCCCGGGGGTCTGAAATCATTGCCCACCATGAGGGGTGGGCGGAGCGCCGACAGGCGCACGGATGCAGCGGCATCCGTTGGGGCATGTCATGACGCGACATGCCAGGCGCTTGCGAGGCGCCTTGCGTCCAGTAACGTAGGACGCTCGCCTCTCGGCGCTCCACCGTGGCGATTTTCCGGCCGGGGGCCGCGCTTCCGTCTGCAGCATTTCCTCCGCAGCCCGTGCAGCGAGCTCCTCGCAGCCAAGTCGTAGTGCTTGGCGGGCGGGGCCCCGGACCTCCCGGGGCGCGGTTACGAGCCGTGCCGCAGGACGCCACACCTCGCTCCGCATTCAGGGACCGTCTCCGGAACACGCCCCTCGATGAGCAAGGCGCGATGCAACTATCATAAATGCATATCGTAGTCAATTGATAAATGCGTTAAGTGGATAGACTTGTGCCGGTCACCGGGGTCGCACGATAAGCGACGATGACGCTCGATTGCGCCGCGTCCAAATTCATGACTTCACGAAAATGTCTCGGAAGGTGGCGGGCGGACGGCGTGTTGCAGTCGATATTCGGTACCCTCGGGGAGGCGCCGCGCGAGCTGTTCTTCGGGCGAGCGGGGACGGGGGCGTCCCCCCGAGCAAGCCAGTGCGGGCGATGGTGCGCCGTCGTCGGCCGCAAGGAGCTACGCATGGGCGTTTCCGTCCATTATTGCGCAATTCCTCCGTCGATCACGCTCTTCGGGCGTCTGCAAAGCGAGAAGGCTTTCGCGACGCTCATCTCGAGGTTCTTCAATTACGGCAGCGGCATTTTCTCGTTCTTCGACGAGCCCAGTCGCTTCACGACGATGCTCGCGGATGACGATCTGCGGGAGCGAATCGTAGAAGACGTCATCTCCCGTGCCCCGCCCGAGCGTCGGGAGGGAGCCAGGCGTCAGCTGGAATTGGCGCGCCTGCGCGAATTGGGTTTGATCCTGCATCAGGGCCACGAAGACACTCTCCAGGAGGTCGTGGATCGATGCCGAGACGTGCTTGGCCCTGAGCCCGAGGCTCGCCGCTGGATCGACGAGTTCCGCCTGGAGCTGGAGCGAACCCGCTCGGCGCATCCCGGCATCGAAGACCGTGAGTGCTGGCTCGAAAAGACCTACCACGTGATCGAGCAACGGCTCCAGGATCGGCTGTTGGTCACTCGCGGCAGGAATACCTGGAAGTTCGTGAGCACTCTGATGTTCGGCGACCAGAAGCTTGGCCAAGACCTGTCGCTCCAAGCCGAGGACCGGCTGGGACTCGTCTCGCCCGCCCTGGTGCGAGAGGGGGCACAGGCGCTTCGTCCACTTGATGCGGAAGCTTTGTTTGCTGATGACGGTGATCGTTGCACCGAGGATTTCCTGCGTTGGCGGAGGCTTTATCAGGAGGCGGCCACGGAGGGCGAGGCGCTCCTGGTTGGCTGAGCCAAGTTGGAAACATCCGGTGATCTGGAGGCGCGAGAATTGCCGGTCAGCGCCTCCTCTGCGTGCGAGGCTGGCCTAATGCTCGACGAAATCGGCGCAGCGCTGGACCTGGTCGTTCGCACCCCACGGCAGTAGTCGAGCGATGGCTGGCGCGTTGCTCAGCTACTGCGCAAATTGCAGAGATAGAAGTAGATCGAGGCCCCAACTCCCGCCGAACGTCGGCGGGGCTTCACCGAAGTATAGCCAAGAGATACGCCGCTCCGGTATGACGTGCGCGGGTCTCGGTCGATGGCCCGCGGCTCCTTGCATGAAGCAACAGACTAGAATCCTAGGGCGCGGCACCGTGAGATCTGGATGAAACTTTCCCGCCGCCGTCTCATCGCCGGAAGCGGAGCCGTGCTCGCCGCTATGGGTGGAGTTGCCATGTGGAACAACTCGCGCATGCGGTATTACGACGGCCCGATGTCGGACCATTT
>DATFVO010000322.1:0-14123 GCA_035260265.1 Methyloceanibacter sp. | reverse complement strand
TATGGCCCCTTGGGCATAGGGACCCTCCCTAACTAGAGGCCGCTCCTGTTTTGTGCGCGTTGAGCGGCCTCACTCGTAAGCGTCAGTTTCCCGAGAACCTTGCGGCACCGGTCGAATTTCTCTCGCCTAGCCCCGACTTGCCCACTCAATAGCACGCACCACTCCATAAGACGCGATGCTGAGTACGCCTAGCGCGACCAGGGCAATACCCAAAGCCATTGGGAAAAGGTCTCTGTGAGCTTCTTCCAACAACTCTAAGCGCACCACGCCTGTCGCAATGAAAGCGAGCCCAACCAGCGTTGTCATGCACGCCGCAGCTATGCCGATATGATGGAAGCTTCGCCGCCGTCTAAGCGGGCTACTGTACATGTACGATATTGTCATTACGCTACGCCACTACGCACCCATAACTCCACGTCCAAACAGTGGGTTCCTCACTAAGGGATGGAGAAGGCCGGTGAGGAATTCACCAACGGCAAGTGGCCTGGGGGTGAGGCTCCTGGAGGCTAATTGGGCAGCATGAATTCCCAGGCCGAAGCGAAAACCTCATCCCATTAAGGTCGTCTGCCGGTTCTACGCGGCTGAGAGATTTGCGTTCAGTTAGTTTGTCCGAATGAGTGAAGACCGACAATCGAGAACTTGTTGTCAGTGTGATCTGCCTTTAATCGAGCTAGACGCTACGGTGAGCGCCTGTGCGGGTGCGTAGGCTGCAACAACTGGCAAGCGCTAGACTCAGGCGAATGGCGTCATTTGTCCGAGGATGACATTGCCGCACTGAAGGGCATGGTCACGCGATGGACGAAAGCCGCACAGCGGCGTGAGAGATGAGAGAAGCCCCGGCAGGGGTACGACCCAGCAGTGGGTCAGCCGGGGCTTCCAGTTTGCGACTTGGGATGGTGCTTCAGGCCACCCCAGTTCTGAGGCTAAACCCTAGACCCCTCGCTGGCAGTTTAAAGTTTGTTGACCCGCTGATATCCGCCCTCACCACAATAAATGGCAGCACTTCCCAGGCCGAAGGCGGAGGGCGCGCTAAAATCGGGTGCTAAACGGTTGCCAATTACACGTTTCGTTCTATCGAGAAGCCCAGATTTCCTTGGAACACTGCTAAGTGTAACCATCTTCACGTTATGGTCGCGTGGGCGGCTCTGACAGGCGCCCGTTTAGAGCCGTTCAACCATGTCCAAAACCGAACCCATCCTCAATGTTCCGCCCAGCGTGACGGCCGCATCGGCCCTGATGGTGGCCATTCAGCTCGTCAGAGGCTTCCTGCCGGATGAGACCGACCTCACCTTCCTGCTCGCGCTTGCCTTCATCCCGGCGCGTTACAGCGGAACGGCGCCAGAGCTTCCGGGAGGCTATGTCACTGCCATCACCTCATTCGTCACCTACATGATCGTGCACGCCGGTTGGGTGCATCTCATTGTGAATCTGCTTTGGATGCTTGCGTTCGGCAGCGCGGTTGCACGCCGCATCGGCGATCTCAAATTTATCTATTTCTCGCTGCTGTGCGGGATCGCCGGCGCTTTCACGCATCTTGCCTTCCACTACGGGGACATGGCTCCGGTGGTCGGAGCATCGGCGGCGATTTCAGGGCAGATGGCAGGCGCGCTGAGATTCATCTTCAGAGCGCCCGGCCATCCCGAGCAGAGAACTCCGGATTTCATCGGCGGGCCCCTCATGACGCTGGGCCAGACGCTAAGAGACCGGCGCATCATCGCGTTCCTTGTCTTCTGGGTCGTGGTGAACGCCTATTTCGGCATCAGCGCAGTGAGGATTGCCGGCCAGGAGGGCGGGATTGCGTGGGAAGCGCATATTGGCGGGTTCCTCTGCGGGCTCTTCCTGTTCGGCCTGTTCGACAACCGCCGCGCCACTCCGCTGGAAACTCAGCCCGTCCCTTAGGCGTTGAATTTGGCCTGAGTTTTCCAATCTCTTGCGCGCTCTCCCGCTCCAGGACAGAATGTCGCAGTCAACGGGACTGAAGTTCCCGGGCTGGAGGAAACGCGAATGAACGTCGCTGCAATTCTTAAGTCGAAGGGCAGGGAGGTCTTCACCACGACACCTGACACGACGCTGCTCGACATCGCCAAATTGCTCGGTAGCCGGCGCATCGGCTGCGTCGTCGTGACCGGCATAGACGGCAAGGTCACGGGCATCGTGTCTGAACGGGACATCGTGCGGGAAATCTCGCAGGCAGGGCCCCAGGTCCTCAAGGAGCCGGTCGCCAGCTGCATGACCAAGGCCGTGGTTAGCTGTCGAGAGTCCGACACGATCGACAAGCTGATGTCGGAGATGACGACGCACCGGTTCCGCCACATGCCAGTGGTCGAGAGAGGCCGGCTGGTCGGCCTCGTCTCGATCGGCGATGTGGTGAAGATGCGGATCGCCGAAGCCGAGATGGAGGCGGCGGCGATGCGCGACTACATCGCCACAGGCTGATCGGGCTTAGGCGACCAGCGCTCGAACCGCGATTTTGATCTCGTCGATCTGCTTTTCGGCAGCCTTGGCGCCGAGCTCGATCGCCTCGCAGGCGCGGTGAAACTCGAACAGGCCAATGTTACCGAGCTTCGGCCCGATGGTAATGTCGGGCGGATCGCCAGCGAGCCGCGACCGCGCGATGCGGTCCTGAGTGATGTTGATGGCGTCCATCATCACCGCCGACATGCCGGGCGCGCCGTTGCTTCGACCGAAGATTTGCCGGTGCAGGAGGTGAACCGCCGCCCGGCCATTGGTGCCGACGAGTTCGGCCTCGGCGCTTTCGGGCATGGCAATGGGATCGGCGAAGGCCTCGTGGTCGTGGATCACGGCGCCCTTGCTGAAGACGTCATTGCTGAGGTTGACGGCGACGACGATGCGGGCGCCAAGAGCGCGGCACACTGAGACCGGAATCGGGTTGACCAGAGCTCCGTCGATCAGCCAGCGCCCGTTGATTTGAACGGGGCGGAAAATGCCGGGCAGCGCAAATGAGGCCTGGAGAGCGTTAACGAGATTTCCCTTGTTCAGCCACACCTCGTGACCGGTGCCGAGCTCGGTCGCCACCGCGACGAACTTCTTTTCCAATTGCTCGATGGTGAACTCGCGCAAATGGTGCTCGAGCCGCGCGTTCAGGCGCTGGCCGGTGATGAGGCCTGAGCCCGCGAAGTTAATGTCGAGGAAACCAAAGATGCGACGGCGGGTGAGCGTACAGGCGAAGTCCTCAAGCGCATGCAGCCTCCCGGTGACGTAGCAGGCGCCGGCAACCGCGCCGATCGAGGTTCCCGCCACGATGTCGGGTTGGAGACCGGCGGCGACCAGGGTCTTCAGCACGCCGATATGAGCCCAGCCGCGGGCTGCGCCGCCGCCAAGTGCGATGCCAATCGTCGGTTTACTCATGCTGTCACGCTGGGAGGCCTATGCCGGGACGATCTGCAGGCTGATGGCCGCAGACGGCCACATTTGGGCTTCAACCGGCTTGGCCGAATGCGACTCTCTAGCCGCCGTTTATACTACTCCGAACTCTTTAAGGTTCCCTTTGCGGCGCCAGCATGACCATAGACCTCGTCTGGGTCGAATTGGCGCTCCGCGTCGACGAAACGCAGCGAAAGACCGGCGCCCGGTGCGCCACCCACGGGAAGCGCGCGATAGAAGCACGACCTGCGGCCGGTGTGACAGCAAGCCCCGGTGCCGGCAATCTCGACCTTCAGCCAGATCGCATCCTGGTCGCAGTCCGTACGCAGCTCGACGATCCGCTGAGTATTCCCGCTGACCTCGCCCTTTCGCCACAGGCCGCCACGCGAGCGCGACCAGTAATGCGCCTCGCCCGTCTCGATGGTGCGGGTAAGAGCCTCTTCGTTCATATAGGCGAGCATCAGCACCTCTCCGGTCTTGGCGGAGGTGGTGACCACGGGAATGAGGCCTTCCGAGTCGAAGTTTGGCGCGAAGACGGTTCCTTCCTCGATGTCGGCCTGGCTCCTAGGGGCTGAGGTGACGGCAGTCTTGCTCACCGCGATTTACGTCCTTCGCGGCGTTGTGCTCAGCCGCGTCCGCGCTCGGTCGCAAGCATCATGAAACGCGCTTGCTGCGCCGGATCCTCTTTGAAGATGCCGGTGAACTGCGTGGTGATGGTCGCGACGTCGGGCTTCTTTACGCCGCGGATCGACATGCACTGGTGCACAGCCTCGATCATCACCGCCACGCCCTTCGGCTTGAGCGCCTTGTCGATGGTCTCGGCGATCTGGGCGGTCATGGTTTCTTGCGTCTGCAGGCGACGCGCGAACACCTCGACCACACGTGCGAGCTTAGAGATGCCCACCACCCGGTCGGTCGGGAAATAGGCGACGTGCGCCTTGCCGACGAACGGGATCATGTGATGCTCGCAATGCGAGTGCAGCTCGATGTCGCGAAGCATGACGATGTCGTCATAGCCCGCTATCTCGTCGAAGGTGCGCGACAGGACTTCCAGCGGATCCTCGCGGTAACCGGCAAAGAACTCGTCATAGGCCGACGTGACGCGCCGCGGCGTCTCGCGCAAGCCTTCGCGGTCGGGATCGTCACCGGCATAGGCGATCAAGGTGCGGACGGCCTCTTCGGCCTCCTCACGTGAGGGTCGCACGATACCAGGCCCACGGCCGATCTCGGCTTCCGGCCGCGTCCTCAGCTTCTTAACTGTGGCATCCATGAATTCTCGAACTTTCCTTATTCTAACGCGTGATGGCCGGACCCGTTTCGGCCGCCTTTGTGGGGCCCACATAGGGCTCGTCAACAGCTGGAACGGCAAGCGCTTCTCCCCGCGGTCTCTCATCCAGGGACCCGGCTGCATATATAATGTGTGATTTCGGCCCGCAAGGCGAGCTAATTGACCAAGGCCAACCAAGAGATACGCATGCCACTGCCCGAAGATATCTATAGCCAACGCATTCTCGAACTTGCCGCCGCCATTCCGCGCACGGCAAGGCTTGAGGCGCCGCACGCCTCGGCGACCGCTCATTCCAAGCTCTGCGGCAGCACGGTCTCGGTCGACCTCGCCATGGAGGGCGACGTCGTGGCCGAGTACGGCCAGAGCGTTAAGGCCTGCCTGCTCGGCCAGTCCTCTGCCTCTGTCATGGGGCGGGAGATCATAGGCTCAAGCGCGGCAGAATTGCGCGCAGTTGGCGCCGCGATGCGCAAAATGCTGAAACATGGAGGCCCTCCGCCCGGCGGCAAATGGGGCGACCTCGCCGTGCTCGAGCCGGTGCGCGACTACAAGGCGCGTCACGCGTCGACCCTCTTGGTGTTTGACGCGGTCGAGGATGCCATTGCCAAGATCGAGGCCGGGCGTGCGGCTAGCGGCGATAAGACTAATGCGGATCAGGCGGAGCACGCTTGAGCGTCGCAGGGCCGAATTGAGGAGGGTTCAATGGAGAAGGACAAGGGTAACAGGCGCTGCTTGCTTGATCTCCCCCTCAAGAACATAGACGAACTCGTCCCCTTTCTCATGCCAATGTCGCTGCGACGACCAGGCGCCGGGGTGAAGCGTTGTGAGGTTCACGCCGATGCCCACGGAGGTCGCCCATACAGCGACATCGATCTTGGCGAGCGCCAGGAAGGCGGTCGCTTCGTCTTCACCCGCAACAACGGCGAGCCCTACCCATGACCTTCGCCGGCCGAATGGCAAAGGCGCCGTTTCTTGGCCTGATCGCCCTTTACCGCTGGACCGTCTCGCCGTTGCTCGGCGTAAATTGCCGGCATTTGCCGTCCTGCTCGGACTATGCGCGCGAGGCCATCGTAATGAACGGTGCATGGAAGGGCGGCTGGCTCGCGCTTGCGCGACTTTGCCGCTGCCATCCCTGGGGCAGCTACGGCTTCGACCCGGTGCCCGACTTGCGCGCGGAGCGTCACCCCTTCGCGCCCTGGCGCTACGGCCGCTGGCGCTTAAATCATGCTGACGTCGCGGCCGATTCCCGCTAAAAGCGCGCCACCAACCAGTCTCTTACCTGCGCTGGTACGCGGGAGTGAGAGGAGCAAGGCTGATGTCCCAAATCTCCCTGACATTTCTCGACGGTTCTTCCCGCAGCTTCAAATCCGGAGTGACGGGGCGCGAGGTCGCCGAGTCGATTGCTAAGTCGCTCGCGAAAAAAGCGGTGGCCGTTCAGATCGACGGCAAGACGCGCGACCTTGCCGAGCGGATCAAATCAGATGCCAAGGTCCGCATCCTGACGCGCGAAGATGCCGAGGCGCTGGCGCTCATCCGCCACGATGCAGCGCATGTGATGGCTGAGGCGGTGCAGGAGCTCTACCCCGGCACGCAGGTCACCATCGGCCCAGTCATCGAGAATGGCTTCTATTACGACTTCGCACGCGACGAGCCGTTCACGCCCGAGGATCTGCCCAAGATCGAATCGAAGATGCGCGAGATCGTGGCTCGCGATCGGCCGTTCACTTGCGAGGTAGTAGATCGCAAGAAGGCGAAGGAGTTGTTCAAGAAGAAGGGCGAGTCCTTCAAGGTCGAGCTGATCGACGCGATTCCCGAAGGCGAAGAGATCAAGCTCTATTCGCAAGGCGACTGGCTCGACCTCTGCCGCGGGCCGCACATGACTTCGACGGGAAAGGTCGGCAAGGGGTTCAAGCTGCTCAAGATTGCTGGCGCCTATTGGCGAGGTGACTCGTCGAAGCCGATGCTTCAGCGTATCTACGGCACGGCCTGGGCGAGCGAGGAGGAGCTCAATGCTTACCTCCATCAGCTCGATGAGGCCGAGAAGCGCGATCACCGGCGCTTGGGCCGCGAGATGGACTTGTTCCACTTCCAGGAGGAAGCGCCCGGCGCAGTGTTCTGGCATCCGAAGGGCTGGTCTCTGTTCACCGCACTGATCGGCTATATGCGCCGCCGTCAGAAAGCGTGGGGCTATGTCGAGGTGAACTCCCCCGACATGATGGAGCGCACGCTGTGGGAGCAGTCAGGCCATTGGGAGAAGTTCGGCGACCATATGTATGTCACCGAAACCCCCGACGAGCGCATCTATGCCTGCAAGCCCATGAACTGCCCGGGTCATGTGCAGATCTTCAAGCACGGCCTTAAGAGCTATCGCGATCTGCCGCTACGCCTTGCGGAGTTCGGCAAGGTGCATCGCTACGAGCCGTCGGGCGCGCTGCATGGTCTGTTGCGCGTGCGTCACTTCACGCAAGACGACGCGCATATTTTCGCGACCGAGGATCAGATTACCGAGGAATGCGTGAGGCTCAATGAGCAGATGCTGTCGATCTATCGCGACTTCGGCTTCGAGGACGTACGCATCAAGTTCTCGGACCGTCCGGAGAAGCGGGTGGGCTCCGACGAGGTTTGGGACAAGGCAGAGGCGGCGCTCAAGCGCGCCGTCGGAGCGAGCGGTCTTTCGTATGAGCTGAACCCTGGCGAGGGCGCTTTTTACGGGCCAAAGCTCGAATATGTGTTGCGCGACGCCATTGGGCGCGATTGGCAATGCGGGACGATCCAGGTCGACCTCAACATGCCGTTGCGGCTCGGCGCGTTCTATATAGCGCCCGATGGCGAGAAAACCGTGCCGGTGATGATCCACCGCGCCATGTTCGGCTCGCTCGAACGCTTCACAGGCATTCTCATCGAGCACTACGCGGGGCACCTGCCGCTGTGGCTAGCGCCAGTGCAGGCGGTTGTTGCCACCATCGTCTCCGACGCCGACGCCTATGCCGGCGAGGTGCTCGAAGCCGTGCGCAAAGCCGGCCTGCGGGCGGAAGCCGATCTTCGCAACGAGAAGATCAACTACAAGGTGCGTGAGCACTCGCTCGCCAAGGTTCCGGTGCTGCTCGTGGTCGGCAAGCGCGAGGCAGAGGAGGAGACCGTCTCGGTGCGGCGCCTCGGCTCACCGGAGCAGCAGGTAATGAAACTCGACGCGGTGGTCCTAATGCTCACCGACGAAGCCGTACCGCCTGATCTGCGTGAAGCAAAGAAGATGAAGGCGGCCTGATTGGCTGATCTCTAGCTGATCAGCGCGCTGGGCGAAGTAGCGCGCCTGGGTTGATCAGAGGCATGTTCGGGTCGGCGGGCCGAGTCGCCGAGAAGCCGTCAAAGCCGAGGGCAGGGCTGCCGCTTGACGACGGCTCGCCATCACCGGCCATCGTTCCACCAGAGGGCGGAGGCGCGGGCTCAGGCGGATCGGTCAGCGCCTTGAGGTCGTCAGGCGAGGTCGGGCCGTCATCGACTACCACCTCGATCTGCTTGGCCTCAACCCCTTCAATTGAGAACTTGCGGGTGTAGTTCAAGCCACCATGCTCGGCAATCACCGCGTAACTGCCGGCGGCGAGGATATGGGTAGGGAGCGCACCGGCATTCTCCTTCACCACGTCGCCAGCGGAGGTGAAGATCTTCCACTTTGTGTCGGCGAGGGCCTCGCCGCCCAGCGTCTGTACGAGCTTGAAGGTGGTCTTGGCACCGGTCTGTTTAACTGTGGCCTCGGTGAGCTTGCCGGGCTCGACGGTGACGTCTGCCTTCAC
Source organism: Methyloceanibacter sp. (assembly GCA_035260265.1). Classification (GTDB taxonomy): domain Bacteria; phylum Pseudomonadota; class Alphaproteobacteria; order Rhizobiales; family Methyloligellaceae; genus Methyloceanibacter. Next base: position 5,663 of record DATFVO010000322.1, on the reverse strand, counting down.
CTTGGCGTTGGCGTCGCCGTACAGGCTCTCGATGTGATAGGCGCCGGCATTGAGCCTGATCACCGCGCCCGGCTTGGCGTTGCCGAGGATGGTGTGGCGGTTGCCGAACTGGTCCTCCTCGTCGGACAGAATGTCGAAGCGCACGCTGCCATCGGGCAGGGGCTCGCCGTTGGGCAGCACAGCGGTCAGCTTCAGCCAGCCGGTATTGAGAACGAAGGTTTCCTCGAGCGAGCGGCCGCTTTCCACCTTGATCTTCTTGGTGAGGCTGGAGAGGCCATAGGCGGCGTTGACGAGGTATTCGCCTGGGAGCAGCGCCGCGGTCGGATTTGCTTCGTGATGGGTGCTGACGAGCTTGTACCCGCCTTCAGGCGAGGCCTTCGAGGTGTAAACGCGCCAGGTCAGTCCGGATTGCAATTTGGGACCAGCCTCGGTGACCATGGCCCTGAACGTGACGGGGACGGGAAGTTGCACCTGCTGCGTCAAGGGTGGCGGGCCGACCGGCACTGACTGCACGAGTTTTACTTGCGGCGCGCTGCCAGGAGGCGGCGCGGCTTGGGCCCGGGCAGGTGCCGATTTCTGAATCGCAGTCTCGCCAGCGGCCGCGTGCGGCGCAGAGGCTGGAGGCGCCTGCTTTTGCATTGCCGACTGCTGCGGCGCGACGGTCTCGGCCGACGCTTTTTTCGCTGTGGCGGCATCTCCATCTTTGGCCGTGACGGCTTGGGCAGGCGGTGCCGGAGGAGCAGGAGGTGCTGGAGGAGTTGCGGCCGCGTCGAGAACCGCAGCGAGCCCTTGCTTGAGCTCATCCACGTTGGTCGCGGCGACGAAAGTTCCGCCAGTGGCGCTGGCAACGCAGGTCAAGGCCTTCACGTCGTCTTTCTTGTCGCTGAAGCCGATCACATGGATGCGGAGAGCTTGCGACTTCTGCTTGAGCGTGGCGGCGGTGGCGCAGATATCCGCGTTGCAGCTATCAGCGCTGTCGGCGATCAGCACGATGTCGAGGCGCGTGCTTTGCGGAGGCGCAGCCTTGGCGGCGTCGCTCAAAGCTGCGGCAATCGGCGCCTGACCTTTTGGCTTGATCCCGCCGAGTAACTTACCTTGCGTTTCTCCGGTGAGCTCTCCCGGCTTGGCCAAGGTCTCGCTGTCTGCGCAGTTCGATGCCTTGCGATGACCGAAGGTGACAAGCCCAAAGGAGAGGCGATCACCGTAGGTGCCGATTGCGTTGCCGAGCTCAGAGCGGACGGAAGTAAACTTGCTTGCGCCGCCGATCTTGGAGTTCATGCTCTTCGACGCGTCGAGCACAATGATGGTGGTGGGAAGATCAGGCGCCACAGCTTGGAGAGGCGCGTCCTTGGCTGCGACGGCTCCCGCTCCGAGAAGAGCAGCGGGCAGGAGCAAGAGCCTAAGCCCCGCGCAGCGTTTCCCCCGCATGGCGTTCGTCCCGATCAGCCGGCCGCAAGCTGTTATACCCGTTTCCAATGCGGCAAACTTGGCCGAAATTCCTTTGTGAATAAGGCCGATTTGGGGTGTATCGCCGGGGTTATCGTCCTCGGAAGGCACAGGAATCCACCATTGTCGCACTGCCCATTTCGGGATAGGGAACGCGACCTTGCAACCCCAAGCTGACCTCATGCCGAACCCCGCGCTCGATCTCTTGCTCACCCGCCGCTCGGTGTCTGCCAACAGCCTCGGCGAGCCCGGACCCAGTCAGGCCGAGCTCCAGCTGATGCTGAAGGCCGCTTCACGCGTGCCAGACCATAAGAAGCTCGTGCCGTGGCGCTTCATCCTGTTTCAGGGCAAAGCGCGCGAAGCCTTCGGCAAGGTGCTGGCAAAGGTTTGCCGCGCAGAGGAGAGCGATCCAGGCACGTTCAGGCTGGAGAACGAGGCGAAGCGCTTCATGCGCGCGCCAGTCGTCATTGCCGTGGTGTCGCGCGTGGTGAAGAACCCGGCGGCTCCCGAATGGGAGCAGATCCTTTCCGCGGGCGCCGCCTGTCAGAACATGATCCTCGCCGCAACAGCACTTGGCTACGGGGCTCAGTGGATCACCGAATGGTACGGCTATAGCCAGGGCGTGCGAAAGGCGCTCAACCTCGCAGACAACGAGCGCGTCGCCGGTTTCGTCTATATTGGCACCGCCAAGGAGAAACCCGACGAACGCGAACGGCCTAAGCTTTCCGACATCGTCGCGAGCTGGCGTCCTTGAATTTCAGGAGTGGGTGTATCGGCATGTTCTACGACGCGGTCGCCAACACCCACGGTCTCGCCATCGATCCATTCAAGGCGCTGGTGGCACCGCGGCCGATTGGCTGGATTTCGACGCTCGGCAAGAACGGCGTAGTCAATCTCGCGCCGTACAGCTTCTTCAACGCCGTCTCGGAGGATCCGCATTTCCTGATGTTCGGCTCCGGCGGTCGCAAGGACAGTCAGCGCAATGCCGAGGAGACCGGAGATTTCGTCTGCTCGCTCGCCACCTACGAGCTGCGCGAGGCGATGAACCGGACCTCTGCCCCAGTTGCTCCAGACGTTGACGAGATGCAGCTTGTGGGTCTCACCCCGGCGCCGTCCCGACTCGTCGCGCCGCCCCGCGTAAAGGAGTCACCAGTCGCCTTCGAATGCCGCTATTGGCGAACCATTGAGCTTCCTGGAAGGAATGGAAAGCCGGGCATGAACGCAATCGTGCTTGGCCAAGTCATCGGCATTCACATTGCCGACGAGGCGATCGTGAACGGCAGGGTCGATGTGACCAAACTAAAGCCGATCGCCCGGCTGGGCTATGGCGACTATGCCGTCGTCGATGAAGTCTTCGCGCTCGCGCGGCCTAAGTCGCGGGCACTCTGAGACCTAGCCTCCGTATCCGAACTGCTCGGCGAGGACACGCTCGGCAAGGGTGTGGCCCGGATCGAACATCATGAAGATGTCGATGCCGCTCTCTTCCATCACCTCGACCTTCACTACGTCGCGGAATTCGGTGTGGTCGGCCACCGCGCTCACCGGGCGTTTGTCCGCCTCGAGGACATCGATGGTAACGTGGGCGTCATTCGGAAGGAGTGCGCCGCGCCAGCGGCGAGGACGGAACGGGCTGATGGGAGTAAGCGCGAGAAGGGGTGCGTTGATCGGCAGGATCGGCCCATGTGCCGAGAGGTTATAGGCCGTGCTGCCGGCCGGCGTGGAAACGAGCACGCCGTCGCAGATCAGCTCATCCATGCGCACTGTGCCATCCACCGTGATCCTGAGCTTGGCGGCTTGGTAGATCTGCCGGAACAGGGACACCTCGTTGATGGCGAGCGCCTCGTGCTTCACACCGTGCCTGTCGTAGGCGGTCATGCGGAGCGGATGGATGATCGTGGTCTCGGCTGCCTTCAGCCGCTCCTTGAGACTGTCCTCATGATAGTCGTTGAGCAGAAACCCAACCGAGCCACGGTTCATGCCGTAGATTGGAATGCGGCTGTTGAGATGGGCATGCATGGTCTGGAGCATCAGGCCGTCACCGCCAAGCGCCACGATCGCGTCGGCTTTGTCCGGCCGCGCATTGCCGTAGCGGGCGGACAGCTTCTTCAGCGCGTTCTGCGCCTCCTTGGTCTCGCTGGCCAGGAAGGCGATCTTTTCGAAGCGAGGCATGGCGATGTCGATACGCTTGGACCCAAGCTCAAGAAGCGGGCACTATAAACGCGACGAGGCGCTGGCAAAGCAAGTGTCTAGAATCCGGCGCGAATGGTGAATCGATGGCGAACGACGATCGGCCGGTCCTGATCTATACGACCTTTCCGAGCCTCGATGATGCAAAACGAGTGGGCGATGCCCTTGTCGCTGGGCGGCTCGCCGCCTGTGTGAACATGTTCCCAGGCATGATCTCGATCTTCGAGTGGAAGGGCGCGCGCGAGGAAGCGAACGAAGTCGCCATGATCATCAAGACGCGCGCTTCCCTGACCGAGGCGGTAATCAAAGAAACTAAACGGCTGCATCCTTATGAGCTGCCGGCGCTGCTCGTTCTGCCGACCGAAGGCGGCAGCGCCGAATATTGCGGCTGGATCGCAAGCCAAACGGAAACTTCAGCTCTGTAATGAGCCGCGACGCTTACGTGCTTGCCATCGACCAGGGGACGACCAGCACACGCGCCATCCTGTTCGACGCGGAAGGCAAGGCTCGTGTTGCGGCTCAGGTCCCGCTCCCGCAAATCTATCCGGAGCCCGGCCAGGTCGAGCACGACCCTGAGGAGATCTGGCGCTCGGTGCTCGACGTCGGCCGCGAAGTGTTGAGCAGAGTTGGCGCCGATCAGGTCACCGCCATCGGCATCACCAATCAACGCGAGACCACTGTGGTGTGGGAGAGGGCAACTGGCAAACCGCTCGCCAACGCCATCGTGTGGCAGGACCGCCGCACCGCCGGACTGTGCGCCGAACTTGCGCGAGAGGGATGGGGCGCTCATGTGACCGAGACGACCGGCCTCGTTATTGACCCTTATTTCTCGGCGACCAAACTCGCCTGGCTGCTCAGCAATGTGCCAAGCCTCGATGCCCGGGCGCGGGCAGGGGAGGTGTGCTTCGGCACGGTCGACAGCTTCCTTCTGTTCAAACTCACCGGCGGCAAAGTGCACGCTACCGACGCGACCAATGCCGCACGCACCAAGCTCTATGACATCAGGTTAGGGGAATGGGACGAACGGCTGCTCCATCGCCTCGATGTGCCCCGCGCGATGTTGCCTGAGGTGCGCGACAGCCAGAGCGATTTTGGCGCGGCCGAACCAGAGCATTTCGGCAAGGCCATTCCGATCAGGGGCATTGCCGGCGACCAACAGGCCGCCGCCTACGGTCAGGCTTGCTTCAAGCCCGGCATGCTGAAAGCAACCTACGGCACGGGCTGCTTCGTCGTTGCCAATACGGGAGATGAGAAGGTCGCCTCTGCCACGCGCATGCTCTCGACCATCTTTCATCAAATCGGGGGCAAGCGTGCTTACGCGCTCGAAGGAGCAATCTTCATGGCCGGCGCCACGGTGCAATGGCTGAGGGACAATCTCGGCCTGATCACCACAGCGGCAGAGAGTGAGGCTTTGGCAAAAAATGCAAACCGCAATTCCGGCGTCTATCTTGTTCCAGCCTTCCAGGGGCTTGGCGCACCCTTCTGGGATGCAAATGCCAAAGCGGCGATCCTCGGTCTCACCCGCGCAACCTCCAAGGCCGATATCGTTGCCGCCGGGCTCGAGGCCGTCGCCTTCCAGACCCGCGATCTCTTGAGCGCCATGGCGCATGACATGGCGGTGAAAGGGATTCCGGCGCCATCGACCCTGCGCGTCGATGGCGGCATGACGGCCAATGCGTGGCTCCTGCAACGGATCGCCGATATTCTCGGCCAGCGAGTCGAAGTGGCGCGGAACCCTGAGACCACGGCGCTTGGCGCCGCGTATCACGCCGGCCAGGCAGTTGGCTTTTTTGGGAGTTGCAAGGAGCTCGGAAAGGTCTGGCGTCCGGCGCATGTGTTCGAGCCGAAAATGAGCCAGGCCGAAAGGGAAGAACGCTATGGCGGCTGGCTCGAGGCGGTCGCAAGGGTGAAGAGCGAAGCATCGGCCTGAACTTTGCGCCGCGCGCCCTTGCACGTTGCCGGCTAGAGTCCTAAAGCTGGCGCAACCCGATCTGGCCTTCGAAGGCGCCTTTATAGTATCGTCGCAACAC
>DATFVO010000321.1:0-2574 GCA_035260265.1 Methyloceanibacter sp. | reverse complement strand
CGATGTGAGTTACGCCATGTCGAACTCGTTCGCCTTCGGCGGCCTGAACGCCGTTCTCGTGTTCGGTCCGGCGCCGGCTTAAACGGCCCAAATCCTCACCCCGGCTACGGACGCTCGTCGGCCGCTTTCCTCAAGTTGCTGTAGAAGTGGTAACTACATCAGCCCAAGGCCGCGGAAGCTTGCGTGCCCTTGCTTTCCGACGATGATGTGGTCATGGACGAGGACGCCAAGCGGCTTGACCGCAGCAACGATCTGCTTCGTCATCTCGATGTCAGCACGGGAGGGGGTAGGGTCTCCTGAGGGGTGATTGTGCACCAGCACGATCGCCGTTGCCGGCGGGCTTCACCACCTCGCGTACATAGACCGGCGTGGATACGGAACTGCTCCTTGGTCTCGAAGCTCATCGAGGCTCGGCAATAATCCCAGGAGGACAGCACCGGACGTTCCAGCACCTCGCCACGCATCAGCCGCATCGCCGCCGCACGCACGAGTTTGATCTCGGTGATCGCGGCCTCTCCAATGCCGGGCACCTCGGCCAGCAGCTCTTCTGGGGCATTTAGCACTTCGGCAAAGGTGCCGAACCGGGCGAGCAACGCCTTGGCCAGTGTCGCGCCGTTGTGCGGCGCGAAACAAGATCACTGGCCTCGGCATCGCGGGAGCGTTGCCTCAGCCTCTCGCGATGACCGAAATAATGCGGCTTGCCCCCATCCTTTAATCCCATTCAGCCTTCGCTTGATTGGCTCTCGTAAGGCGGTCGGTGCAGACCGCGCGGCGACACCGTGAACACCTCGCAGCCCGTCTCGGTCACCCCGACGGTATGCTCGAACTGAGCTGAGAGCGAGCGGTCGCGGGTGACCGCCGTCCAGCCGTCAGACAGGATCTTCACATGCGGTTTGCCGAGATTGATCATCGGCTCGATGGTGAACAGCATGCCTGTCTTGAGCGGGAGCCCTTCGCCGGGCTCGCCGTAATGCAGAATGTTGGGCCGGGCGTGGAACGCGCGGCCGAGGCCATGGCCGCAGAAATCGCGAACCACGCTGCAGCGCTCGCCTTCGGCGTAGCTCTGGATGGCGGCGCCGATATCGCCGGTAGTGGCGCCGGGCTTGACGGCGGCGACGCCCCGCATGAGCGCGTGGTAGGTGACCTCGAGCAGTCGCTCCGCCGCGCGCGGGATCTTGCCGACGCCATACATGCGGCTCGAATCGCCGTGCCAGCCGTCGACGATGAGCGTCACGTCGATATTGAGAATGTCGCCCTCTTTCAGCGGACGCGGGCCAGGGATGCCGTGGCAGACCACGTGGTTGAGCGAGGTGCAGATCGACTTCGGGAAACCACGATAGTTGAGCGGGGCAGGGACCGCGCCATAGTCCATGGCGAACGCGAACACGAAGTCATCGAGCGCCTCGGTGGTGACGCCTGGCTTCACCTCATCGAGGAGGAGATCGAGGACCTCGGCCACGAGTTGGCCCGCCTTCGCCATCCCGGCAAAGGCTTCAGCTCCGTGCAGCTTGATCTTGGTGTCGCGCGCCTGGGCGCGGGCGAATTCGATATTGGACATCGGAAGCGATTATAAGGACTCACATTGAATTAGGGGCAAAAGAGTTTCGGTGCAACGGTCGGAGTCCCCACAAGACTGTCTTTGACGCAAGCCTCCGCGCCGCCGGCGTCCTCTGGCTCGCCAGCCATCGGTTGGCATATCGAACCTTAGGCAGAGCGTGTCCAAAGGGGCTTCCACGAAAGCAGCATACGCCGCGAGATCGAAGCCAGCGTAGGAAAGCCATTCCGGGTGGACCGCATTGCAAGCTTCGGTCTACTCAGCGCGCCCCACTGGTCTACCTGATCGAGCTATTTCTATTTCCAAAGTCTTCGCCGCCGCGTACAGCAACCGCGGCCTCGCGCGCGATCCTGGAGCGGTTGCCGCCATGCGCCAGCATTTCAGCGACAAGGAGTTAACGCCGGCGCGGCTTCGCATGGCCCGTATCCCGGAAGCCGCGGAACTGATCGACAACGCTATCTCCCGGGCTCCCGGCTTCATGATCGGGAACGTGATCGTCATGGCCGGGGTGCCGCGCATCATGCAGGTCATGCTCGATGCGGTCCCGCCGCGCCTCGCCAAGGGGCGGCCGATGCTTTCGCGCTCGTTGATGCGCCGGAAGGCGACGTGGCGCACGGCCTCTCAGAGCTGCAATCCGTGCATCCCGAGGTGCAGATCGGCAGCTATCCGTACTGGCCGCTGCTCTCGACGCGCTGTGGCTCATCGCCAAGGAGCGCTTCCCCGCGGTTACCAGTGAAGAGGCGTGAACCGCACACGGCCGGCCACGCCGACAGCAGCTCGTACCAATTGTTTCGGAAGGGGAATAAAGAAGGCGCGGGGACTAGGCCCCGCGCCCTTTAGAGAAGAAGCTATCTCTTCTTTGTCTTGCGACGAGCGGCGCCCGTCTTCTTCGCCGTCGTCTTCTTCGCGGCGGCCGTCTTGCGCTTCGCTGGTTTCTTCCGTCTTGCTACTGCCATGATGTCCCTCCTATCGGGCTGGCTGGCTGTCAGTTCACTCTAGCTACACCCACTCGCCGCTCT
>DATFVO010000320.1:0-15711 GCA_035260265.1 Methyloceanibacter sp. | reverse complement strand
ACTCTTGCCGGCGAAATCTCACTAACCGGAACGGGCGTACATAGCGGGGCACCAGTCTCCATCACGCTTTGTCCGGCAGACGGCGACACCGGCTTACGGTTTCTTCTCTCCAACGGTCATCCCGACGGCACCGAGATCGCCGCGGACCAGCGCTGGGTCACCGGCGTCACGCTCTGTACGATCCTCGGCGACGGCAATGGCGCCTGCGTCGCGACCGTCGAGCATCTTCTCGCAGCCCTGCGCGGGCTTGGCGTCGATAACGCGATTATTGAGATCGACAGCTCAGAAGTTCCGATCATGGACGGCAGCGCTGCCCGCTTCGTCGAAGCGATTGACGAAGTCGGCCTTGCCGAGCTTGAGACGCCGCGCCGCTACCTCAAAGTCTTGAAGAAGATTGCTGTGGAAGACGCCGGTGCCTATGGCGAACTAACGCCGCATAACGGCTTCCACCTCGACGTCGAGATCGACTTCGACACTCCGCTGATCGGCAATCAGAAGATCGAGATCGACATAAATCCTGGTTCTTTCCGCCGCGAGCTTGCTCGCGCCCGCACCTTCGGCTTCATGAAAGATGTGGAGCGCTTGTGGGCCGCCGGTCTTGCGCTCGGCGCTTCTCTCGAGAACACCGTGGCGATCGGCGACGACCGCATTATCAACCGCGAAGGCTTGCGCTTCTCCGACGAGTTCGTGCGCCACAAGGCGCTCGACGCGGTCGGCGATCTTGCGCTTGCCGGCGCACCCATCCTTGGGGCCTTTCGCTCCCGCAGGGGCGGCCACCGGCTCAACACGCTGGTGCTCAAGGCCCTGTTTGCCGACGCCGACGCTTGGACCATGATCGAAGCCCCGCGTTATCGCGAGGTTCGTCATGCCGAGCTCAGCCACCGTCTTGCCGCAGCGAATTTCGCCGCCGAACGGAGCTGATCGGACCTTTGCGCTAACTGCCGGTAGTCCTGCTCGCGGACCTTCGCGCTTCGCACCGCGGGGCGTTTTGCGCGGGAGCGCGGGTACCCTACGGAACGGGCAAAAAAACACCATAATCCGCGAGTTGGTTGGCTTTAGGCTGCGCCAGCTTCGCTGGCGGGCTCGATGTTGCGTGGGCGAGCTTGGCCTGCGAGGGGGACCGATCTTGAGGGGTGGCATACCAAATCCGGTCGAGCCGCTCGGAGCAAAGAATCGTCCCGGGTTCGTGCGGCTTTCCTTCACCGTACTCGGCCTCGCTCTTTCGGCGAGTCTGCTCGCCGGTTGCGGCTCCTGGTGGGGCGGCAAGAAGGAGATCGTGGAGAACAACGATCCGCCCGATGTCATCTACGGCAAGGCCGAGACGATGATCAACAAGGGCAGCTTCGAGGAAGCCGCTAAGCAATACGAAGAAGTCGACATCAATCATCCCTATTCGCAGGAGGCTCGTAAGGCGATCGTCATGGCGGCTTTCGCCTATTACAAGGCCGGCAAATATGACGAGGCCATCTCGGCCGCCGATCGTTATCTCACGCTGCACCCTGGCACGGCTGAGTCCGACCTCGCGCAGAACATTATTGCCATGTCCTATTACGTCCAGATCCTCGATCCGAAGCGCGACCAGACGACGGCGCGGAAGGCGCTCAACGCCTACGAGCAGCTGCTCCAGCGTTATCCCAATTCGCGCTACGCGGCGGAGGCGGAAAACAGGGTGCGCATCCTGCGTGACCTTCTCGCTGCCAGCGAAATGACGGTCGGACGCTATTATCTCCGCCACAACAACTATCTTGCCGCCATCAATCGCTTCCGCGTGGTGGTGACCGACTACCAGACCACCGAGCAGGTGGAAGAGGCCTTGATGCGCCTGACCGAGGCCTATATGGCGTTGGGCATCGTCAACGAAGCCGAAACCGCGGCTGCCGTGCTCGGGCACAACTTCCCGGACAGCAAATGGTACAACCACGCCTACACCCTCTTGCAGCAGAACGGCGCTCAGCCGCAGGAACACGAGGGGTCGTGGATCACCCAGACCTGGAGAGGCAACGGCAAACCGGCCTAGTCGATCCGCCATGCTAGCCGCGCTGTCGATCCGCGACATCGTCCTGATCGACAAACTCGATCTCGAATTCGGCCAAGGCCTTTCGGCGCTGACCGGGGAAACCGGCGCCGGCAAATCGATCCTGCTCGATGCTTTCTCCCTCGCCATTGGAGGCCGGGGAGACGCCGCCTTGGTGCGGCGGGGCGCCTCGCAGGGCCAGGTAACGGCGAGCTTCGATCTTGCGCCGAACCATCTCGTGTTCGAGCTTCTCGCCGCGAACGGGCTTGAGGCGGGAGACGGCCTCATTTTGCGCCGCGTACAGGGGGCTGACGGCAGGAGCCGCGCCTTCATCAACGATGTCAGCGTGAGCGTGCAGCTCTTGCGGCAAGTGGGCCAAGCCCTGGTCGAGATCCATGGCCAGCATGACGATCGCGCGCTGGTCGATCCAAGCGGCCATCGCGACTTGGTTGACGCGTTTGGCGGTTTGACGGGCGAGGCTCGCCGTGTGGCCGAGGCCTATGAAGCCTGGCAAGCGGCGGAGGCCGAGCGGGCGCGGCACGACAGCGAGATCGCAGCTTCCCGCGCCAACGCCGGCTATCTGAGCCATTCGCTCGACGAGCTTCGTCAGCTCGATCCAGAGCAAGGCGAGGAAGAGGCACTCGCCGCGCGCCGCCAGCTGATGATGAACGCAGAGAAGATCGCGGCCGAGCTTAACGAGGCGCTCGACGCTTTGCAGGGGGAGGGGACCTCTGGAGCGCGGCTTGCCGCGGCGCTTCGGCGCATCGAGCGTCAGGCCGCGTCTGCGGGACCTGTCTTGGCATTGGTCGCCGAGGCGCTTGAACGGGTGCTTGCCGAGACAGACACCGCGCGGGCGCGAATCGAGGAGGCGCTGGCCTTGACCGCATTCGAGCCTAAGGAGCTCGAGCGCGCAGAGGAGCGACTGTTTGCGCTCCGCGGGCTCGCTCGCAAGCATAAGATCATGGTCGACGATCTGCCCGCGCTGATGGTGCGCTTAAAGACTGAGCTTGCCGCACTCGACCACAGCGAGACGCAGAGCGCTGAGCTTGCCCGCGCGGCCGAGATCGCGCGGAAGAGCTACGAAACGCTGGCGCTCCATTTAAGCAACGCAAGGGCCAAAGCTGCGCAGCGCCTCGACAAGGAGGTTATGGTCGAGCTCGCCCCACTTAAGCTCGACAAGGCGAGCTTCATCACCAATATAGAGACTGTTCCCCTCTCCCAAGGCGGACCCAACGGCATCGACTGCATCGCCTTCTTCGTCAGGACTAACCCGGGCACCGAGCCTGGGCCCTTGATGAAGGTCGCCTCGGGCGGCGAGCTTGCGCGGTTCATTCTTGCGCTGAAGGTGGTGCTGGCTGCCCGTGGCTCTGCGCCGACGCTGGTGTTCGACGAGGCCGACGCGGGTGTCGGCGGAGCGACCGCCGCAGCAGTTGGCGAGAGGCTCGCCAAGCTTGCCGCGCGCGTCCAGGTGCTTGCCGTGACGCATGCGCCGCAGGTCGCGGCGGTGGCGAGCGGGCATCTCTTGATCGCCAAGGAAGCGGTACGCGGTCCCGAAGGAGAGGCCATGGCGACCCGGGTCGCCGTGCTCGAAGGTCCGCATCGCCGGGAGGAGATCGCGCGCATGCTCGCCGGCCAGACCATCACCGACGAGGCGCGCGCCGCAGCTGACCGGCTGATGAGCCGTTCGGCATGATGAATTATGAGCAAAGGCAAGACCAAGCAGAAACCCGAGTCTGGAGCGCCGCTCGCAACGAAGCCCGTTGCTGAGCTGGATGAAGCCGAAGCCACCTTCGAGCTGAAGCGGCTCGCCTCGGAGATTGCCCAACACGACGATCTTTATTATCGCAAGGACGCGCCGGAGATCTCCGACGCCGAGTATGACGGGCTGCGCGCGCGCAATGACGAGATCGAAGCCCGCTTCCCTCATCTCGTGCGCGATGACAGCCCATCGCTACGTGTGGGCGCGGCACCGGTGGAGGCTTTCGGCAAGGTCGTGCACCGCGTGCCGATGCTCTCGCTCAGCAATGTGTTCGACGAGGATGGCCTGCGCGACTTTCTCGATCGTATCAGGCGCTTTCTTGGTTTGCAGTCGCTCGACGGGCTCGCCTTCACCGCCGAGCCGAAGATCGACGGCCTGTCCATCACCCTTCGTTACGAGAAGGGGAGGCTGATCCAAGGCGCCACGCGCGGCGACGGCTACGAGGGGGAGAACGTCACCGCCAATGTCCGCACCATCTCCGACATCCCGCACACGATAAAATCGCGAGGCTTCCCCGATCCGTTCGAGCTGCGGGGCGAGATCTACATGAGCCGCGCCGCCTTTCAGAGGCTGAATGAGGAGCAGACTGCGCGCGGCGACAGGCTGTTTGCCAACCCGCGCAATGCGGCGGCGGGCTCGCTTCGCCAATTAGACCCGGACATTACTGCCTCACGTCCGCTGCGCTTCTTCGCCTATGGCTGGGGCGAGGTGGCAGGTCTTCCGGCCGAGACGCAATGGGACGTCTACCAGGTTTTGCGAGGCTGGGGCTTTCCCCTGAATCCGCTGATCAAGCTCACTCATTCGGTCGGCGAAATGCTCGAGACCTACCGCGACATTGAGAGTGGCCGGGCAGGGCTCGACTACGACATCGATGGCATTGTCTATAAGCTCGACCGGCTCGACCTCCAGGAGCGCTTAGGCTTCGTCTCCCGCTCGCCGCGCTTCGCGGTCGCTCACAAATTTCCTGCCGAGAAGGCGACCACCGTGTTGCGCGACATTGACATCCAAGTTGGACGCACTGGTGCGCTCACCCCTGTCGCCAAGCTCGACCCGGTCACGGTCGGCGGTGTCGTGGTGCAGAACGCGACGCTGCACAACGAGGACGAGATCGTGCGCAAGGACGTGCGCATCGGCGACACCGTGATGGTGCAGCGCGCCGGCGATGTCATTCCGCAAATTCTCGGCGTGGTTCTGGAGAAGCGGCCCAAGGGGGCGAAACGGTTTGTATTTCCCGATGTGTGCCCAGCCTGCGGCAGTCACGCCTCGCGCGAGATCAATCCCAATACCGGCAGGGAAGACGCGGTCCGGCGCTGCACTGGAGGGTTGATCTGCCCGGCGCAGCGCGTCGAACGCCTCAAGCATTTCGTGTCGCGCAACGCTTTCGACATTGAAGGCCTTGGCGAGAAGCACATCAAGGCGTTCTACGCCGATGGCCTGATCCAGTCCCCGCCTGACATCTTCACGCTGGAGAAGCGCGACAAGCGCGCATCCTCCAAGCTTGCCGAGCGCGAGGGCTGGGGCGAGACCTCGGCGAAGAAGCTCTTCGCCGCCATCGAAGCGCGCAGCAATGTGAGGCTTGACCGCTTCATCTATGCCCTCGGCATCCGCCATGTCGGCGAAACCACGGCGCGGCTGCTCGCGCGCAACTACGGTACGGCCGAGGCCTTTCTCGCCGCGATGCGCGAGGCGGCTTCTGATCGCGAAACCGACGCTTTCGCGGCGCTCGACAATATCGAGGGCATCGGCCCTGCCGTCGCCGCGGCAATCGCCGATTTCTTCGCCGAGGCGCACAATGTCGAAGTCGTGAAAGAGCTGTTGACGGAAGTTGCGCCCGCGCCCTTGGAGAAAGTCGAGCGCGGCTCGCCCGTCTCCGGCAAGACGGTGGTGTTCACCGGCACGCTCGAACATATGACGCGTTCTGAGGCAAAGGCCCGCGCCGAGCGCCTCGGCGCCAAGGTGGCCGGCTCGGTCTCCAAGAACACCGATTATGTGGTTGCCGGCCCTGGCGCAGGCTCCAAGCTCAAAAACGCCAAGGACCTCGGGGTTGCGGTGCTGAGTGAGGAGGAATGGCTCAGGCTGATCGAGTAGCGCTCATCACCCGTATCTCAGCTTCATGGCGATGATAGCGAGGGCGAGCGCAAGCGTGATGGCGTTTGAGACGATGATCGGCCAATTGCCGATCAGGCAGCCGAACAGGAGCCAAAGCGCGACCCCGGCAGCAAAGGCCACATACATGACGAGCGAGATCGCGCGCGTCTCCTTGTAACGTATAATGTGCAGCGCCTGCGGCACGAAGGCTGCCGTGGTCAGAGTGGCCGCCACGGCGGAGACGAGAATCTCGGTCGACATGGACTGGCTGTCTAGCGGCTCTCCGGCGGAATGTCGCGCACGATTCTCGCGAAGCGGTCGATCTCATCCTTCTCATAGGAGAGGTACACGCGCTCGGTCGAGGCCGGCCGCTTGGCAAGGCTCAAACCCTGCCGCCGCTCGGTCACCGGCCTGATGGGGCGTGGAACGAATCCTCCGCCGCAATTCGGGCAGACGTTGAACAGCACCGTGTCGACGCAGTGAGCGCAGAAGGTGCATTCATAAGAGCAGATGCGAGCGTCGACCGCGTCAGGCGACAGGTCCTTGTCGCAATATTCGCAGTTCGGCCGAAGCTCCAGGGTCAAAGTTTCCTCCTCACGTCACTCCCACGAAAGCGGGAATCCAGCTATTCCCTCAGTCCGCCTGCGCAGGTCCTGCGGTTACCGGATTGCCGGGTCAAGCCCGGCAATGACACGATAACGTGAAGGAGGGAGCCATCAGCCGATCGGCGCGGTGGCGTGGCGGAGCCATGCCCGGTCGTTGCTCAGCATCTGCGGCTCGATCTCGCGCCTAACGCGCGCGTGATAGGCGTTGAGCCATTCGCGCTCAAAAAGAAGCAGTTGCTTCGGGTCGATCAGACGCCGGTCAAAGGGAACGAGGGTCAGCGTCTCGAATCCCATCATCTCGCGCGAGCCACCAGCGATCTTCTCCGGCGGCGTGACCAGCACGAGATTCTCGAGTCTGATGCCGTAATGGCCTTCGAGATAGAAGCCCGGCTCGTTCGACAGGATCATGCCTGGCTCGAGCTCAACGGTGCCGAGCCGCGACAGCCGCTGCGGCCCCTCGTGCACCGCGAGATAGCTACCAACACCGTGACCGGTGCCGTGATCGAAGTCGAGCCCTGCCTGCCAAAGCGGTCTCCGGGCGAAGGGATCGAGGTCCTGCCCGCGTGTGCCCTTGGGGAATCGTGCGGTGGCGATGGCGATGTGCGCTTTGAGCACGAGCCCATAGTGTCGCCGCATCTCCGCGGTCGGCGTGCTGATGGCGATGGTGCGCGTCACATCGGTGGTGCCGTCGCGGTATTGCCCGCCAGAGTCGATGAGATAGAGCGAGCCTTTCTGCAAAGTGCGCTTGCTCTTGGTGGTGGGACGGTAATGGACGATGGCGCCGTTGGGCCCGACCGCCGAGATCGTGTCGAAGCTGATATCCCTGAGTTGGCCCGATTGGCGGCGGCACTCTTCGAGCTTGAGCGCTGCGGCAATCTCGTCGATCCTGCCGCTCTCGCCCACCTCGTCGAGCCAGGCGAGGAAGCGGGCCATGGCCACACCGTCGCGCAGATGCACGGCGTGTGCGCCCTTGATTTCCACCTCGTTCTTGATGGCCTTTGGACGAACGCAGGGATCGGTGCCAGGGACGAACTTGGCGCCTTCGGCCTCGAGCCATTGCGCGAAGCGAATTGGCGTGGTCTCTGGGTCTAGCCGCACTCGCGTCTTCTCCTGCCCGAGCGCCTTGAGCCTGCCTTCGAGCGCGGCAGGCTCCGCAAGGTCGACATAATCGCCGAGCGCGGGCTTCACATTGTCTTCGACCTTCTCCGGACCGATGAACAGCGTCGGCCGGCCGGTGGCCGGCACGATTGCGTAGGCGAGCGCGACCGGTGTGTGCTTGATGTCGCCGCCACGGATGTTGAACAGCCAAGCAATCGAGTCGAGCATGGTGAGGAGCGCAGCGTCGGCCTTCTCCTCGCGGAGCAGCTCCTGCACGTCGCTAAGCTTGTCTTGCGCGCTGCGGCCTGCGAACTCGATGCCATGCGGCACGATTGGAACCGAAGGCGGCTTGGGCCGGTCGTGCCAGGCCGCGTCGATCGGGTTGGTCTCGACCGGCACGAGCTTGATACCGGCTTTGCCCAAGACCTCGCTGAGGCGCTCGATCTCCTTGATCGTATGCAGCGCTGGGTCGTAGCCGACGCTTGCGCCCCTGCTGAGCTTTTCGACCAGCCAGGTCGAGGCTTTGGCCTCTGGCGTTTGCAGCACCTCGAACAAGGCGGGATCGGTTTGCGCCCGCGCTTGCAAGACGTAGCGGCCGTCGACGAAAAGCGCGGCCGCCTTGTCAAGCACGATCGCAACGCCAGCAGATCCGGTAAAGCCGGTGAGCCAAGCCAGTCGCTCGGCCGAAGGAGACAGGAACTCGTTCTGGTGCTCGTCGCTATGGGGAACTAGAAAGCCCTTGAGCCTCCGTGCTTTCAGCTCCCGCTGTAACGCCTTGACCCGCTCGCCGCTTTCCCCTGCTACGCTAACTTCTTCGAAAACTTGATACATGGGCGGGCGTATGTAAGCGCAAAGCGCTGCCCCGATCAATCGCGCAAAGCTTGACCGTTGCCGCGGACTATCACCAAGGTTGTCCATCCGTCGAGAATGATGCGTTTTTCGAGGATGAAGCCGTGCGCGCGATAACGCGCCTCGGTGCTGCTCGCCTGCCCGCTGGTGAGGCCAGACAGAATCGCGCGTCCGCGCGGAACGATGTGGCGCGCAAGCGTGGGGGCGAGCTCGTACAGGGCGCGCTCGAGCAGATTTGCGAGCACGAGATCGGGAGCTGCCGACCGGAGCTTGTCGTAGGCGAAGCCGGTTGCTTTCAACACCCGAACCAAGGAAGCGAGGCCGTTCTTCCGCGCATTGTCGCGGGCGATGTCGACAGCGAGCGGATCGTTGTCGCTGGCCAGGGCGAGGCGTTTCAGTGCCTTGGCTGCGGCGATGGCTAGAACGCCGGTGCCGGTTCCGAAGTCGAGGATTGATCGCGGACGGGAACGCTTCAACACGTCGTCGAGCGCGATGAGGCAGCCGCGCGTGCTTGCATGATGCGCCGTGCCGAAGGCTTGCCCGGCGTCGATCTCGATGGCGAGCAGACGATGCGGCACTCGCGCTCGATCATGACTGCCATAAACGAGAAAGCGCCCGGCTTCGACAGGTCTGCGCTTACCCTGCGACAGCGTCACCCAATCTTCGTCGAAGACTTGCTCGATGCGCAAAGGCGCGCGCAGTACGCCATTTGCGGCGTGCTCGATCAGCGCGAGCAGCGCATCGCGGGGCGGAGCCTCGGCGAAATGGGCGAAGACCTCGAAGCGTCCCTTGCCGAGCTCGAACGCGCCAACCGCTACAGGTGAAGGATCGAAAGTCTCTTCGAGCGCACGCGCGATTTGTTCCGCCGCAGCTTCACCGGCCTCGATGGTCGCCTGATAGAGGACCGGCGTTGCCAGCCGTGTCTCCCCGCTTCTTTTCGCGGCAAGGGAAGGGAGCCTCGCACGCTCGGCTAGGTCTTGCATGGCGCGGCAGCTTAAGCGACCGCGCCATCCGCAAGCAAACCTCGATGCCGAGACTTATTGCGGCTGCGCCTGCTTCGGGGCGGCCAGCGCCGATTGCCTGCCGAAGCAGACGCGTGTTGCCGACTCCTGTTTGCACGGCGCGCCAGCCGGCGTGCCACAGACCTTAGCGAGCGAGGCCTTCACGCACAGCCCGTCAGGCCCGCGCCAGTCTGGACCGCCCTTGCAGCCGCAGCCACGGCAACGGCAGGCGTCGTCGGCATAAGCAACCGACATGAGCAACAGACATGGTAAGGAGCAGGAACAAGCCAAGAACGAAGACGATAGCGGAACGCATAGGCATCTCCCTTACGTGCATTCACCACCCGCCGCACCGAAGAATGTACACGTTTTGTTCTCACAAGAAAAGACCGAAAAAATTGGACAGAATCGCTTGAGTTCCGCTCAAAAATCCAGGGAGAATCCCCGAAAAAGGCTGCGAATTGCTCAAGCGCGCTCGACAAAGGTGTCGACCACCTTCTTCTGCCCTGCCTTGTCGAAATCGACGGTGAGCTTGTTGCCGTCGACGTGCGCCACCCGGCCATAACCGAATTTTTGGTGGAACACCCGCATGCCGATCTCAAGCCCTGCGCCTTCCGCGGTGCTCGCTGCGACCAGCGTGCCGTCAATGGTGATCGGCTCGCGGCGCGGCGCTTGCGGCGCACCGCCGCGCGGCCGGTTGCGTTGCGCGCGCTGCCACCCCGGCGTCTCGTAGAAACCGCTCGCGAACAGATTCTCCGCCGTGTCGAAGCGGCTAGGCCCATAGCCGCGTAGGCCCTTGTCCTCCGCGACTTCGACATGTTCGACCGGCAATTCGTCGACGAAGCGCGACGGCAATGCCGTCTGCCAAGTGCCGCGTGTGCGGCGATTCTGCGCGAAGGTGATCTTGGCGCGGGTCCTTGCGCGCGTAAGCCCGACATGCGCCAGCCGGCGCTCCTCTTCGAGCCCTGAGCGGCCTGCCTCATCGAGGCTCCGCTGATGCGGCAGCAACCCTTCATCCCAGCCGGGAAGGAACACTGTATCGAATTCGAGACCCTTGGCTGAATGCAGGGTCATCAGGTTGACGCGATCTGCCCCTTCCTCGGTCTGCGCGTCCATGACGAGGGCCACGTGCTCGAGGAAGCCTGCCAGCGTGTCGAACTCCTCCATGAACCGGATCAGCTCTTTCAGGTTCTCGAGTTTCGACTGCGCCTGCGGCGAGCGCTCGGCCTGCCACATGCCGGTATAGCCCGACTCATCGAGGATCAGCTCGGCAAGCTCGGTGTGACGCATGGTGTCGATCAGCGAGCGCCAGCGGTCGAAGGCTGCGATTAGATCGGCGAGCGCCTTGCGTGCCTTGGGCTTCAGCTCCTCGGTCTCGATCATCAGCCGCGCAGCCTGGAACAATGGCACGCTGTGCGCCCGCGCAAGCTGGTGAAGAGATTTGAGGCTCGACTCACCGAGCCCCCGCCGCGGCACGTTGACGATGCGCTCGAACTTAAGGTCGTTCGCCGGATTGAGCGTCACCTCGAAATAAGCGGTGGCGTCCTTGATCTCCTGACGCTCATAGAAGCGCGGGCCCCCGATCACGCGATAGGGTAGGCCGAGTGTGATGAAGCGATCTTCGAAGGCGCGCATCTGGAACGAGGCGCGCATCAAAATGGCAATCTCGCTCAGCGAGTGGCCCTGGCGCTGGAGCTGCTCGATGTCCTCGCCAATGACCCGCGCTTCCTCTTCGTCGTCCCAGCAGCCTTCGACGAGCACCTTGTCGCCGGCCTCGCCGTCGGTGCGGAGCGTCTTGCCGAGACGGCCCTTGTTATGGGCGATCAGTCCTGATGCCGCGCCGAGGATATGTCCGGTCGAGCGGTAGTTGCGCTCGAGCCTGATGATCTTGGCGCCGCCGGGGAAGTCCGTCTCGAATCTGAGAATGTTGTCCACCTCTGCACCGCGCCAGCCGTAAATCGACTGGTCGTCGTCGCCGACGCAGCAAATATTGCCGTTGCCTTGAGCAAGCAGGCGCAGCCAGAGATATTGGGCGACGTTCGAGTCCTGATATTCGTCGACCAGCATATAGAGGAAGCGCTGCTGGTATTTTTCGAGCACGTCCTGATGCTCCTGGAACAGCCGCAAATTCTCGAGAAGCAGATCGCCGAAATCGGCAGCGTTCAGCTCCTTAAGCCGACGCTGATAGGCAGCGTAAAGATCGCGCGCCTTGCCATTGGCGAAGGCGAAGCTCTCGCCTTCAGGCACGCGCTCGGGCCTGAGGCCGCGGTTCTTCCAGCCGTCGATCATCGAGGCGAGAAGACGCGCAGGCCAGCGCTTCTCGTCGATATTCTCCGCTTCGAGCAGCTGCTTCAGCAGCCTGATCTGATCGTCGGTATCGAGCACGGTGAAGGAGGGCTTCAAATCCACCAGCTCGGCGTGGCGGCGCAGGATCTTGACACCGATGGCATGGAAGGTGCCGAGCCAAGGCATGCCTTCGACCACGCCGCCAATCAGCTCGCCGACGCGCTGCTTCATCTCGCGCGCGGCCTTGTTGGTGAAGGTGACGGCGAGAATCTGCGAGGGCCGCGCCCGGCCCAAGCTCAAAATATGGGCGATGCGCGTGGTGAGCACCCGCGTCTTGCCGGTGCCGGCGCCGGCCAGCACGAGCAGCGGCCCGTCGAGCGTCTCGACTGCCTCGCGCTGCTCGGGATTGAGCGCATCGAGATAGTGGCTTGGGCGCCGCCGCATGGCCCGCTCCGACGTGGAGAGCTGCTCCTCTTCTGGTGGAGCAAGGGCGGCGGCTGAGGCGCGAATCTTTGTCATCGAATCCAAAACTATACCATTGGCCGCAATCGGCAAAAAAAGAGCGCCGAGATGTAGGGAGCGAGCTCGCGGGCTCTCAAGACCTATATCGAGGGCGCTTATGGGAAATTCCATGCGCGGAGCGCCCGATAGGGCGATGCGCATGGAGGGTGCATCCGTGCACTGACGGTGACTGCGCGGTGTCGCGACGAGGGAAATTCCAAGCTTTGAATTTGACAACAAACCGCAGAAAAAGTCTGTTATGGCACGTTGCGTGCGCGGGGACCCACTCGCTAACAAGACTCCATACTTCACCTCAGTTGGGAGACGGGACATGCTTCAGTTTTTGAGGATAGGCGTTGCCGTGCTTGCAGTTGCCGGGTTTGCGTTTGCTTCATTCGGAATGGGGCCTGCCGAAGCCGCCTGCCAGCTGATCACGGCGACTCACAGCGCCCCCTCCAAAGCTGAAGCCGCAGCGAGCTCGCGCGCGCTTGCCGTCCAGAGCGCTTATCAACTGAAGAGCGCCAGGGGCTGGAGCTACATCTCCATGAGCGCGCGGAGAGTGAAGGGCGATCCGTTCTGGAAGGCCGTTCGGCCGAATGGCGTGCCTGCCGACGCGCAGCTCAAGCCCGATCTCGTCACTTCGCGCTTTTACACGACCTGCTTCACTGGCGTTGTTGTGCCGTATGTCTGTACGACGGGCTCGACCGTCTGCGGAGCCCGCTGACAAGGGCCGCCACGCCGGGCGCCCGGGGAGGTCAAGATGCTTCAGGCTTTGCGGGTCGCCTTCACTTCAGTTGGCGTCCTGGGGCTCAGCCTGTGCAGCCCTGGACTCGCGCAAGCCGCCTGCCAATTGGTGACGGCCACGGCCAGCGAGGCCTCGCCGGCTGAGGCGGCCCGTACCTCGCAGGCGCTTGTTGTGCAAAGCGCCAATCAACTGAAGCGCGCGAGGGGTTGGGCCTACCTCACCCTGTATGCTCACAGAGTGAAGGGCGATCCGTTTTGGAAGGCGGTTCGACCGAACGGTGTCCCTGCCGACGCGCAGATCAAGCCCGACATCGTTACCTTCCAGTTCTACACGACCTGCTTCACCGGCGTGGTCGTCCCCTATGTTTGCACGACTGGCTCGGCTGCTTGTGGCCAAGGAATACCTCGGCCATGATGTTGAGCGGCAATGCGCCTCATCCCTGCCACATGGCTTGCTAAGTTGATTTTCAGACTTAAGTGGTAGACGGATTGAACCGGCTTAGCGATCTGGGCAGCGTGATGTTCCCGCAATACACCCTTGGTGAGCGCATTGCCGATGGATGCATCCACATCATCGGCGTGACCGCAAGCCTAGTTGCGCTGACCGCTCTCCTGATCATCGGCGTCCAGTCCCAGATGCTGTTATGGGGCGTGAGCCTCGCTATCTACGGCCTTGCGCTGGTTGCGATGTTCGTCTGCTCTGCGGGCTACAATCTCTCGCTTCCCGTGCGACCCAAGCTCAAAGAGGTGTTCCGCCGACTCGATCACGCCGCGATCTTTTTCCTGATCGCCGGCACCTACACGCCGTTCGTTCTGATCAAGATGCATAATGCCTGGGGCTTGGGACTGCTCGCCGTGGTGTGGTCCATCGCCGCCATCGGCATCGCGATCAAGCTCTTCTTCCCGCGCTACCTCGAGGGCCTCACCGTGGGCCTCTATCTCATACAGGGCTGGGCGATTGTCGCAGCCTGGCACCCGCTGGTGACGGCGGTGCCGACCTGGGTCGCGATTCTCCTTGGACTCGGCGGTGCGCTCTACACCATCGGCGTAGTGTTTCACCTCTGGGAGCGGCTGCCCTATCAGAACGCCATCTGGCACGGATTTGTGCTGACGGCTGCGAGCTGCCACTACGCCGCGGTGCTTGGCGTCGCAGGCATTTGAGCCCCCGAAAAACTCGCGCATTTCACTGCAAATCGACCTATAGATGCAGCCATGACCGCGGGTCTGGCCAAGGCGTCTAAGCAGTCGGCGGGTGAGAACAAGAAGGCCGTACTTTCCGCTCTCGCCGCCCGTTTCGGCGACCGCTTCTCAGTGAGCCAGGCTCTGCGCGAGCAGCACGCCAACACTCTCACCTGGCTCGGATGCGAGCCGCCCGATGCCGTCGTGTTCGCCGAGTCTGAGGCCGAAGTCTCGGATGTCGTGACGCTCTGCGCGGCGGCGCGCATGCCTATAATTCCGTTTGGCACCGGCACCTCTCTCGAAGGTCACGTCAACGCTCCCTTCGGCGGCCTCTCGCTCGATCTCTCGCGCATGAACCGTATCGTCGCGGTGCACGAGGCAGACCTCGATTGCGTGGTCGAGCCCGGTGTCACCCGCAAGGAGCTTAACGATCACCTGCGCGACTCGGGCCTGTTCTTCCCCGTCGATCCAGGCGCCGATGCCAGTCTTGGCGGCATGGCGGCGACGCGCGCGTCCGGTACCAACGCCGTGCGCTATGGCACAATGCGCGATTTGGTGCTCGGACTTTCCGCCGTGCTTGCGGACGGCAGCGTGATCAAGACTGGGGGCAGGGCCCGGAAATCTTCCGCGGGCTACGATCTCACTCGTCTTCTGGTCGGTTCGGAAGGAACCCTCGGCATTATCACTAGCCTCACGCTTAAGCTCTACGGCATCCCAGAGACGATTCTCTCAGCGGTGTGCCCCTTAGCCTCCATCGAGGGCGCCTGCAACGCGACCATCGCCGCGTTGCAAATGGGACTACCGCTTGCTCGCATCGAGCTTGCCGACGAGGTGCAGATCCGCGCCTGCAACGCCTACTCGCATCTCAGCCTGCCGGAGGTTCCGACGCTCTTCCTGGAGTTCCACGGCACGGCGCAAAGTGCGCGCGAGCAGGTCGAGACCTTTGTACAGATTGCTCGCGGCGAAGGGGGAGGAGACTTCAAATGGGCCGAACGGCCGGAGGACCGGAGCAGGCTCTGGCAGGCCCGCCACGACGCCTATTGGGCAGCCCGCGGGCTCAGGCCTGGCGCAGAGGTGCTCTCGACCGATGTCTGTGTGCCAATCTCAGCTCTTGCCGACTGTGTGACGGCGACAAGGCAGGACATCGACTCGCTCGGCCTGCTCGCGCCGATCGTAGGCCATGTCGGCGATGGCAACTTCCACGTCATGCCCCTGATCGACCCCGCCGATCCGGAGGAGCGGCGCAAGGTGCAGGCCTTCCTTGATAGGCTGATCGAAAGAGCCCTTGGCTTCGGCGGGACCTGCACCGGGGAGCACGGGATTGGGGAAGGCAAAATTTCCTATCTCAGGGCCGAGCACGGGTCCGGAGTCGAGGTCATGATTGCCATAAAAAAGGCGCTCGACCCTTTGAATATCCTCAATCCTGGTAAGATTTTTGCGTTAGCATGACGAGCGTCGCGGGGACCGGGACCGTGCTGACGCCGTGGGCGTTTGCCGCAGAGAATCGCGCGACCCAGCTAACCCTTAGGCCTGGACGGCAGTGAACTCATTTCTGCTCGGTTTGACGGCATTTCTGATCTTGGTGCT
>DATFVO010000319.1:0-3237 GCA_035260265.1 Methyloceanibacter sp. | reverse complement strand
CCGATCGAGCAACCGAGTACTTTTGAGCTGGTCGTAAACCTCAAGACGGCAAACGCGCTCGGTCTCACAGTTCCATTGACGCTGCTTGCTCGTGCCAATGAGGTCATCGAATGATACGGAGCCAAGCGCCGGCTTGATCCGGCGCAAGGCTTCCTGATTGCCGAGCTCGTGTGCGATGGTGATGACCAGCGGCGCGGTCACCACCTATTTCTTCCAGAGGGCACCAAGCACGAAGCCGATCAGCGATGCCACTGCCAGCGTCTGCATTGGCCGCTCCTTCATCGAGTTCTCGACGTAAGGCTTGAAATTCCGCGCGGCTTCCTGGGCTTTTTCACCGTACTCACGGGCCTGGTCGGCGGCCTTCGCGGCGTAGTCCTGCGCCTGCGCCGCTGCGTCTTTGACTTGCTGCATGGTGCTCTCATCTCGTAGGCCTTCCTCGGATCGGCCCTGGGAGTAATCGAGCGGGTAGTCTGAGCGTTGCTGTGTCATTGAAAGCTCCTCTGATGGTTACTCCGACAACGTCACCGTCCGGCTTCCGGTTCAGTCGACGCGGACAGCCTCGGATGCCCCTGCCGATCCCAACATGTATGCCGTGCAGCTTGACGTATAGGCGCAAACAACACCCACGTTCTTCTTGTTGGCGCAGACGGTCACGTCGAAGGCATCGGTGAGCAACGGGAACGGCACTGTCCACGGTATGGAGCAGGGGTGTTGGTCATCATCCGTGCGATCAGCCACTGAGGCGCTACCCAGATCGAGATAGCTCGACCGTTCCGGGCACGATAGACGCCCCATGCATCAGATCGGCTAAAGCTTTAAGCCAGGGCTAAAGCAGCTTGGCATCCGCTGGCTCAAGCGTGTCCAGAATTTCTGGATCGTCGTTTTCCGGTTTGTTGACGCGGGTCGAGATCGGCCACGTGCACATGGGTCCGGCGGGGTAGGGCACAAGCAGGTCGCGCGGATCGGGCTCGATGCAGCTCAGCCAACGGTCATAGGCCTCAGGTGGGATGATGACCGGCATGCGATCATGGATTTCGTGGAGCAGGTCGTTCGCCTCGGTGGTGACGATGGCAAAGGTCCGGAGCCAGTCGCCGGTATCCGGCTTGCGCCAGTTCTCCCAAATACCGGCGAGCGCAAAGGGCTTACCGGACTTCATTGCAATGGCGTAGGGCTGTTTGGCCCGAGCGCCTTTAATCGCCTGCCACTCGAAGAAGTTGTCAACTGGGAGCAAACAACGCCGCCGCTGGTACGCATCCCTGAAGGACGGGAGCGACGCGACCGTTGCGCCTTTGGCGTTGATCGGCTTGCGGCCGCCACTTGCATCCTTGCACCAGTAAGGGATCAAGCCCCAGGTGAGCCGGTCGAGCGTACGTTCGCCGGTCTTCGGGTTCTGCCGGATAACCCAATGCTCCTGGGCCGGGGCGCCGTTGAATTTGGGCGGAGGCGCGTAGACCGGCTCGACGAGATTGATGGTCACCAGGCCAAGACCAAGATGCCCTGGACTGCTCTTCTGAGTGATGCGTCCACACATGCTACGAATGTAGGAGCTAGGCGCGCGAACCAAAAGGTGGTGCGCGGGTCGGTTGGGGACGACCCCGGGTTAGCCTTTCCGCCTTGCGCTTTAGGCCGCAGGTTCGACCTTTGCCGGCTCCCCTTTGCGCATTTCGCCTTGCCGCTTCCGGTGTCCCCTATGCTACGCCTTGGAGCGTCCATGAGGTTGGCAAGGTTCGCGGGATGCGCGGCCGGCCGTTGCTTCGGCGCTGGACGCTCCGAGCGGATCTCGTCGAGCGAGGCGGTTTCGGTGCGGTCCTCGAATTTCTCCGGCTCGGACTCACGCGATATACCGTCGAACTTCGATGGATGGCTGGGCGCACAAGCACGAGGATGGGATAGCCAGCTAACCCCGCGCCCGCCGGCTCCCCGCGGTTGCGCTCGCACGCGACGAAAAGCTCGTGGACAAAACAAGGAGAAAGGCTCTCGGCAGTACTCAGCCTGGTTCGACGATGGTGAGCGAGCTTCTCGCAGCTGCGGAAGTCATGGGGCTCGCGCGCATCCTGTCGAAAAGGCGCGAGGCACCGTACGTCTCCAGTGACTGGTGCGGCTGGTGCAAAAGTATAAGGCCCCCATGGATCGAAGCGAACCGCGCGTGCGGCGAGCGTTTCGAGCGCGCCCGCTAAAGCGCAGGCGCTATTTCCTCCCTCGCACACGCGATTGTTTGGTCTCGCCGGCCTTCGAGAGCGCTGCGGCCGCTGTTTGCTGTTTGCTCTTGGCGGACTTGGGGCGCTCCGTCAGCACGCTTTTTTTGAGCATCTCCATGAGGTCGATGACGTTCTTCTCAGATGGCGCCGCAGGTTTGGTGCGAGCCGGCAGCCGCCCGCTCTTCTCTTTGAGCATCGAGACGAGCACAGTGCGGTAGCGATCTTCAAGGAACGCCGGATCGAACTGCTCAAGCTTCAGTTCGACGATGTGCTCGGCAATGCTGAGCATCTCCTTCGGAAGTGACATCTCCGGAATCTCGGCGAAATACTCAACTTCGTTTCGGATCTCGTGCGCGTAGCGCAAGGTGATGCCGCGCAGTCCGAGCCCCATGGGTTCGAGCATGATTGGGCGCTCGCGGTTCGAGAGAACGACGCGGGCCATCCCAACCACGCCCTTGCGTGCCAGAGCGTCACGGATGACCGCGAAGGCCTCTTGTCCGACAAGGTCGCGGGGCACGACGTAGTATGGCGTGAGATGATAGCGAGCATCGATCTGGTCGCGCGGCACGAACCGCTCGATTTCGATCGTGCGGGTGTTCTCAATCCGCGGCCGCGGCGAGGCAACGATCTCCTGCTCGGGTGCAGCCTGCTTTGCTTTCGCTTGATGTGCGCCGCGCCTCACAGGCGGTGGCTCTTCCTGAGCAGCAGAAGCCTGCGCTCCGCTGTAGGTCCGCATGCGCGCTTCTTGGCGCGCCTTCTCGAGCTCCTGATCCTCAACGACGAGAAATTGACGCTCACCGACCTCGTAGCCCCGGCCCTTCTGACGGGGGTCGACGACTTCACCGGTGACAGTGTCTACGAGCTGCTGCCGCAGGCGGTTTCCGGTTGTCTTGTTAACCTGCCGGAAGGAAACGCGTTCGCTCGCATCGACTGCGGGGTAGAGCGCTATCGGGCATGAGACAAGCGAGAGCTTGAGGTAGCCCTTCCAGTAGGGGCGGGGTGCCATTGCGAAGCCTGGATACGCGAAACAGGCACTAGA
>DATFVO010000318.1:0-2802 GCA_035260265.1 Methyloceanibacter sp. | reverse complement strand
TCGCCCGGTTGCGCGATTTCACCTGTGCGCGCATCCCGCTCCCTTGGGCCGCGGCGATCGCCGACGAGATCGCCGCGGGCTACGGGCCCGATCCCTATCCCTACGGCATCGAGGCGAGCCGGCCGACCATCGAGGCGTTCTGCCGCTACGCCCACGACCAGGGCGTGACCCACCGCCGGATGGATGTGGATGATCTCTTCCCGCGCGAGGTGCGCGCGACCGCGCGGGTGTGAGCGGCGGGGACGCGACATTTTTCACGGCCGTGGCGCAATATCGGACGGCTATGGGAGATGCGGCGATTGGGCTTGCCCTCGAAGCTTGATCGTCTTATTCAAGTTCCATCGAGATTGTCCTTTTGATCCACCTATGGCGCCTACCCTCACGAACGTTTCCGGTCCAAAACACCGCGCAAAAGTTCTTCTATGGACCCGTAATCGGAAAATGGCGCGCAATGCGCACGCCTACGTGCGCGGAAGCACGATCAAGTTCTATGAATGGCTTGAGGCCTCGGACGGTAAGCTGCCCGCAGGGCCATCGGTATGGATCTGCGGCGATTGCCATCTAGGCAATCTGGGCCCCCTCGCCGATGCCGACGGTCACGTCGACGTTCAGATCCGTGATCTCGATCAGACCGTCATCGGAAATCCTGTCCACGACCTTGTCCGGCTGAGTCTGTCGCTGGCTTCAGCGGCCCGGGGATCCGATCTCCCTGGCGTGACAACGGCCAGGATGCTCGAAGCGATGGTCGAGGGCTACGAAGGAGCATTGGCGGGACGATTCGATCGCCGAACGGAAAAGAGTCGCAGGCCGAAGCCTGTCCGTGCGGTCCTTGAACAAGCGGTTCACCGCAAATGGCGGCAGCTGGCTGAAGAGCGCATTGAAGATGTAAAGCCCACAATTCCGCTTGGGAAGCGGTTCTGGGCGCTTACGAAGAAAGAACGAAAGGGCTTGGAAGGACTGTTCAAGAGCGAGGAAGCCCGAAAACTCGTCACGGCGCTGAAAAGCCGCGACGATGACGCCGACATTGAAGTGCTGGATGCCGCCTATTGGATGAAAGGTTGCAGCTCCCTTGGCCGTCTCCGCTATGCGGCGCTGGTGGGCGTTGGCGACGGCGAGCCCGATTCGAACAATCTCTGCCTCATCGACATCAAGGAGGGCGTTCAGGCCGCGGCGCCACGCACAAAGGACGCGGAGATGCCGCGCGACAACGCCGAACGCGTCGTCACGGGCGCCCGCGCGCTTTCGCCGAACCTGGGGGAGCGGATGATGGCGGGCCGCCTGTTCGACAAAAGCGTCACTCTGCGAGAATTGATGCCGCAGGATCTCAAGATCGAGATTGACCAGCTCAGCCGGGACGACGCAACGGCGATCGCAAGATACCTGGCCGGCGTCGTCGGGCGAGCGCATGCGCGCCAAATAGACCCAGCGACGCGCCGAAGTTGGAAAGCGGAGTTGGCCCGCAACCGATCCAAGACCTTGGATGCGCCCTCCTGGCTTTGGCTGAGCGTGGTCGAGCTCATGGCCACCCATGAAGCCGCCTACCTCGACCACTGCCGCCGGTACGCCTGGGACGAAGACTGAACCCCAGCTCTGCCTTCCGCCGCCTAGAGCGGGATGATTTCTCTTCGAGTCATCATCCCGCTCTAAGTTTTTGTTTTGCGCGTGATGTTTTCCGAAAACCGGTTCCCACCCCGGATCAAGTCCGGGGCAGGCTTTTTCGGGATCACGCGCTAGCCGCGACATCATCGTGGCCGACGTGTCATCCTTCGACCGTAACCTCGATACGGCCGGTCGCGCGGTTCACCTGGTAATAGATCGCCTTCCCCTCGATGTTGACGTCGCCGAGGTCCACATCGCGATCCGGCAGGATCGCGATGCCTCTGGTCCCGATGAAGACGATCATCTGACCATTCCGCTGCGCCTGGATGGCCGCCCACCGCTTCAGGTGGGCATACACCTTTTTTTCGCGCCATGCGGCGGGAAAGGACGCATCGACATGAGCCGACATGCGCCTGCCGCCGTGCTCGAGCGTGAACACGATCTTGGATCGCTGCGGCCGGAACTCGTCGGGAAAGTTCTCGTCTTTCAGCCAAAGACAATCGAAGGTTCTGCACTCGGATGGGCGGGTCGGATAAATCTTGCAGCCTATGCCCTTGTCGCAAAACTCGCACCACTTGTTCAGCGGCTTTTTCAGCTCCTTGATCTCCATCACCTTGCAGCACAAGGTGCAGCTTCCGCAGGTTCTCATCGGACGGTATTCCGAGTTCGAGCGACAGGCGCTAGTCGAAGGCGCGCAAGCGGACTTCGACGCCCCCCCGGCAGCTTCGGAGGTCAGGGTACACCACCACCCCGCATGCCCGGTAGGCGCTGCGAGATGTCTGTTCTCCGACGCCCCGCGCCGCGTCGCGCGCATGGCTTGGAGCATGGCGTTGGGCGGCTCCCTGCGTTCTATCAAGAGAGAGATCGTGCAAACGAGGTGGCCATGACGCTCACGCCCAAATTGGTATTCCTGACGGTGGTGGGGAGCCTCGGCTATATCGGGCTTGCGATCCTCGGCAGCGGCGGCTTTGCAGCCTTCTTTTCCCACCCCGCCTTGATCGCGCTTACGATCGTGGGCTTCGTGCTGACCGGCGTCGCGCTCTTCAGCAGCGGAAATCTCAGTTCCGGCGAGCGCGAGGATCGCGGCAACCGCTGGGTGCTCGCAGCTTTCGGAGTGATCGGGCTCTTGATGGCCTATATCCCCGCCTACACCGACCGCATTGAGTTCTGGACCCTGGACGGAGATGCCGTCCGTTGGCTTGG
>DATFVO010000317.1:0-3353 GCA_035260265.1 Methyloceanibacter sp. | reverse complement strand
CCATCACCCCTCCGGCCCTTTACACCGCCGCTTGCCTTCGGCCGCGCTTAAGCCTCTTCTGTTGGGCAAGGCGCCCGGCCGATTTCGACCGAGCGCCTGCCGGCTCGTCTCGTTAAGCCGACTTCTTGCTGTCGTCGTCTTTGACTTCCTCGAAGTCGACATCGACCACTTTGTCATCCGAACCGCCGGACGCAGCCTGTGGCCCTCCGCCTCCGCCTGCGGCCTGGCCCTGGCTCGCCTGATACATCGCTTCGCCGAGCTTCATCGAGGCTTGCGCGAGCGCGTCGGTCTTGGCCTTGATCGTGTCTTTGTCCTCACCCTGGAGGGCGGTTTTCAGCTCGGCCACCGCGGTCTCGACCAGGCTCTTGTCGCCAGCAGGAACCTTGTCGCCATAGTCTTTCAGCATCCGCTCGGTCGAGTGGACCAGCGCTTCGCCCTGGTTCTTGATCTCGACCAGCTCGCGCCGCTTCTTGTCCTCGTCGGCGTGAGCTTCGGCCTCCTTGACCATCCGGTTGATGTCGGCCTCGGTCAGACCGCCGGATGCCTGGATGCGGATCGATTGCTCCTTGCCGGTGGCCTTGTCGGTCGCCGACACATTCACGATGCCATTCGCGTCGATGTCGAAGGTCACCTCGATCTGCGGCACGCCGCGGGGGGCCGGCGGAATGCCGACGAGATCGAACTGGCCTAGCAGCTTGTTGTCGGCCGCCATCTCGCGCTCGCCTTGGAAGACGCGAATGGTGACCGCGTTCTGATTGTCCTCCGCCGTTGAGAACACCTGGCTCTTCTTGGTGGGGATCGTGGTGTTGCGATCGATGAGTCGCGTGAACACGCCGCCCAAGGTTTCGATGCCGAGCGAGAGTGGGGTGACGTCGAGCAGGAGCACGTCCTTGACGTCGCCTTGCAGCACGCCGGCCTGGATTGCGGCGCCGACCGCCACCACCTCGTCTGGGTTCACGCCCTTATGAGGCTCGCGGCCGAAGAAGTTCTTCACCGTCTCGACGACTTTCGGCATGCGGGTCATGCCGCCGACGAGAACCACCTCATTGATCTCGGCAGGCTTGAGCCCGGCATCCTTCAGAGAATTCTGGCAAGGGCCAATGGTCTTCTGGATGAGGTCGTCCACCAAGCTCTCGAGCTTCGCCCGCGTGAGCTTCATGGTGAGATGCTTCGGTCCGGACTTGTCGGCCGTGATGAACGGCAGATTGATCTCGGTCTGCTGCGTCGATGACAGCTCGATTTTTGCTTTTTCGGCTGCCTCTTTCAGGCGCTGGAGGGCAAGCTTGTCGCCACGTAGGTCGATGCCGGATTCCTTTTTGAACTCATTGGCGAGGTAATCGACGATACGCATGTCGAAGTCCTCGCCGCCAAGGAACGTGTCGCCGTTGGTCGACTTCACCTCGAACACGCCGTCGCCGATCTCGAGGATCGAGATGTCGAACGTGCCGCCGCCCAAATCGTAGACAGCGATGGTCTCGCCCGACTTCTTCTCAAGTCCGTAGGCGAGCGCAGCCGCGGTCGGCTCGTTGATGATGCGCAAGACTTCGAGGCCGGCAATCTTGCCCGCGTCCTTGGTGGCTTGGCGTTGTGCGTCATTGAAGTAGGCGGGGACGGTGATGACCGCCTGCTCGACTTTCTGGCCGAGATAAGACTCTGCCGTCTCCTTCATCTTCTGAAGAATGTAGGCCGAGATCTGCGAGGGAGAATATTGCTTGCCGTGGGATTCGACCCAGGCGTCGCCATTCGAGGCGCGAACGATCTTGTAGGGGACAAGCTTCTTGTCCTTCTCGACCATGGGGTCGTCCCAACGACGGCCGATCAGGCGTTTGATGGCGAAAAATGTGTTCTCAGGATTGGTGACGGCTTGTCGCTTGGCAGGAAGGCCTACGAGGATTTCGCCATCGTCGGTGAAGGCGACCATCGATGGCGTGGTACGCATGCCCTCGGCATTCTCGATAACCTTCGGGGTCTTTCCCTCCATCACGGCGACACAAGAGTTGGTCGTGCCGAGATCGATTCCGATCACTTTCGCCATTTACAACCTCTCTTTCCGGCAGACCGCCCGGGCCCGCGACCGGCACCCGGCTTCTCGCAGAACTTAAGCGTCGGTCCCCAACGATTTTGGCGTGCCCGCCGACCTCAACCGGCGGTGTTCCGCGCTTATATAGGTGGCAACCCTATGGCTCGCAAGGAGAAGCGGGTGCGTCGGACGCGTCGCGGTGAAGCGTCTCACGCGACTCGCTTCCATGCGGCGATGAGAATGGGAGTGAGGCAGTAGTAGCGCCCGTCGGCGGCAGAGTCGGCCATGTCGGCTTTGAAAGCTTCGGCCCTCACCGGGTCGGCGATGCCGAGCTCTGCCGCGGAAGCAAACAGTCCCTGGTACACGCCGACTAACATGGCGGCCATGTCCTTTAACGGCAGGTACTTGGCCTCGGTCAGAGTGCCGTCCGGGAGTCCGATGCCGGCAGCTTCGAATTGGGCAGGAAGTTGACGGCCCGCCCGCAGGTTGCGGCCATGGCCCCTGAATACACCCTCGAATACGCGATTGAACTCGGCCATGGCTGGGCATGGAGGCTCGATGGCGATCGCGCCAAAGTCGAACTCTTGCGCCGCCACGACGCCGCCTGGCCTGGTCCACATCATCATCTTCTCGAGCACAGCCACCGGGTCCTGCATATGCATGAGGAAGAGGCGGCAATAGGTGAGGTCGAAGGGAGAACCCGGTAGCTTGTCAAGTTCGAGCACATCGGCTTGGATGAGCTCAAACTCCGCGCCCCCTCCGGCGCGAAGATCGGCAAGCGCCTGGGTGCCGAGCTTGTCGTCGATCTCGATACCGGCGACACGACCCTGAGGCCCGACACGGTCAGCCATCAGCCGCATTACCGCGCCGGGTCCCGCGCCCACATCGAGTGCGCTCATGCCCTGGCTGAGCCCGACTTTGTCGAGTACCGCCTCGGTCGCCGATTGCCACATGCGCGCCTGGTCTCGCAGGCGCTGATATTCGCCAGCGTCCCGCGCGTGGATGTAGCCGTCGGGATTGACCTTCGCCGCGCCTCTCGCCACCGGCCTCGTCTCCTCAATTAGAGTCTATCCCACTATATGGCTGAAATCTAAGGCAGGACTTTGGGTCGGAGCAAAGGTCGCGTGAGGTATTTTCCAGGAAGATTCGATGAAGCCGCGCAAAACGCGCTTCTTGACGAGATCAGGCGGATAATCACCGAGGCGCCGCTCTTCACCCCAACCATGCCGCGTTCGGGCAAGCCGATGAGCGTGCGCATGACGAATTGCGGGCCGCTCGGCTGGGTCACCGACAAGGAGCGCGGTTATCGCTACCAGGCCACGCATCCCGTGAC
>DATFVO010000316.1:0-2571 GCA_035260265.1 Methyloceanibacter sp. | reverse complement strand
GCTATAAAAAATTTGGACCAAGAATTATTGGGGAATAGTGAGAGCTTGCTGGCTGGAGGGGAGGTAAAGATTTTCTTGGACGTTCCAGGCAGCCCCCCGACGGTCCTGAAACTTCGATTTCTTAAGCGTAAGCATGCTTTTACTGGCCGATTCCGGCCTTGGGCGCGCTCGGTCGGGAACTCGAAGTCCCGAGCCGGATTAGCCGGTAAGCCTTTTTATCCCAGCACATCCAAAGATGCTGGGCGACGCGGCATTGCCAGGCGGCCGTCAGACTCGACCGGGTAGCTCGCAACGTAGCGGACAACGCAGAGCCCCCAAAAAGCGAAGACCGCGAGGTCGAGATATTGAAAGCCAGCGACGTTCCGGCCGTGCTGGACGCGCTGAAGGTATTGGCAAGCTGCTGGGGTAAAAGTGGCACCCAATTTGGCACCCGACTATCAGATGCAGGGCATAATCAACAGGGATCACGTGGACTCAAACACCCCGAATTTCCTGATAAAAACATACAGATAGGCACGCCCCGTGACTGTGGAATACCGTTGTCATACGCGCTTCGAATTGGTTTGCTAACCCGCGAGTGTTGTGGCCGAATCCGGTATCCGCGGACGGAGTGGTGAAGTGGCCCGCGGTCACCCGGAGCGTGATCGCTCAGGAACTGCCAACCAGGCTCCCATGCCGATCAAGTCAACGTCAGGACGGTTTGCCGGCAGATTTCGCGGGGGGGCCAGGTTTCCGGGCCTGATGTTCAGGCCGAACCAGGGAGGCATGTTTCCCTTCATGGGCCGCCGGCGCCCCAACGCCGGAGGAGTTCTCGCCCGCCGCTTTCAGCCCGCCAAGATTTATGCTCGCTTAGGCTCACTCGAAGTGCGGCTCGCACGGAAGCGCGGCGAGATCAGGCGCGCTCAGCGGCTGCGCTACAAGGTCTTCTACGAAGAGATGTCGGCGGTTCCCGGCGCGCTCGCCATGCTGTCGCGGCGCGACGAGGACGCCTTCGACGCCGTGTTCGACCATTTGCTCGTGATCGATCGCGGCGATCCCAACGAC
Organism: Methyloceanibacter sp.; assembly: GCA_035260265.1. Taxonomy (GTDB): domain Bacteria; phylum Pseudomonadota; class Alphaproteobacteria; order Rhizobiales; family Methyloligellaceae; genus Methyloceanibacter. Next base: position 1,527 of record DATFVO010000316.1, on the reverse strand, counting down.
GGGCGTCGCTGGCGGCCGTCCAAAGTGGTCGGGACGTACCGGGTGCTGCGCCAGGAAGTGGCAGATCTCTACGACGGCTTCTACACGCAAGGCGAATACGCCATCGCGCCACTGATCGAGGCCAAGCCCGACTACAGCTTCATGGAGCTCGGGCGCTCCTGCGTGCTCAAGCCTTATCGCAATAGGCGGACGCTCGAGCTCTTATGGCAGGGCGTTTGGTCTTATGTGCGGGAGCACGGCGTCGACGTCATGCTCGGCTGCGCGAGCTTCGAGGGCATTGATCCAAAAGAGCACGCCGAGGCCTTGAGCTTCCTCTACCACACGGCGCTCGCGCCGGAAGATTGGCGGGTCACGGCGCACCGTCATCTTCGCGTCGACATGAACATGATGCCGCGCGAGCGGATCAATGCGCGGAGAGCGCTCAAGGCGCTGCCTCCCTTGATCAAGGGCTATCTCAGGCTCGGCGCCTATATCGGCGATGGGGCGGTGATCGATCATCAATTCGGCACCACCGACGTTCTGATCATCCTTCCGGTCGAAGCGATCAGGACGCGTTATTTCGCCCATTTCGGCGCGCCCGATGAGCTTGCGTCGGCCGTTGTGCCGCAGTTCGCCCAGGTCAACTAAGCCCTGGTTTGACGTGTGGTGGGGGGGGTCCTAAATTCGCCCCGCAATGCGCCATTCTGACGTCAACGAAGCCAAGGCCGCGTCTGAAGCGCCGGCCGGATTGCGCCAGCTGAACGAGCGTTCGCGGGAGATCTTCAAGCGCATCGTCGAGGCTTACCTTGCCACCGGCGAACCGGTCGGCTCGCGCAATTTGAGCCGGGTGCTGCCGATGACGCTGTCGCCGGCTTCGGTGCGCAACGTCATGTCTGACCTTGAAGGTCTCGGCCTCATCTACGCTCCCCACACGAGCGCGGGGAGATTGCCGACGCATTCGGGCTTGCGCCTCTTCATCGACGGACTGCTCGAAATCGGCGACATCAGCAACGAGGAGCGCAGCCAGATCGAAAGCCGGATCGTCGGCAGCGGTCGGCGCCGCGCACTTGAAGAACTGCTTGGCGAGGCCGGCGAGCTGCTGTCGGGCCTCTCAGGCTGCGCCGGCGTCGTGCTGGTCGAGAAGCAGAGCAAGAAGCTCAAGCAGATCGAGTTCGTCAATCTCGGGCAAGGCCGGGCCCTTGCTGTGCTCGTCGCCGAGGATGGCGACGTCGAGAACCGCATCGTCACCTTGCCTGATAACTTGCCGCTCTCCTCGCTGCATGAAGCGTCCAACTACATCAATGCCCGCATTAGCGGTCTCACTCTCGCCGAGGCGCGCATCCGCATCGAGCGGGAGCTTGAGGCGCGGCGCGCCCAGCTCGACGAGCTCACCGCGCGCGTGGTGACCGAGGGGCTCGCCACATGGTCAGGGGATGGCGACGAGCGCAAGAGCCTCATCGTGTGCGGCCGCGCCCATCTGCTCGAGGACGTCAAAGCGATGGAAGACCTCGAGCGCGTGCGGCTCCTGTTCGAGGATCTCGAGACCAA
>DATFVO010000315.1:0-3732 GCA_035260265.1 Methyloceanibacter sp. | reverse complement strand
CATCGCGCAATATCCGCGCAGCCGCATGCAATGCCGCAACGTCGAGTGCGTGCTGGAAGATGCGAGCGCGCTCGGCCCGCCCGACGGCGAGTCGGTGCACTATTTCTTCAACCCGTTCTCCCGCGAAGTGTTCGCCGAGGTGCTGCATAACCTCGTCGTGTCTTATCGCAAGCGCCCGCGCAGGCTTTACCTCATCCTGGTCGATCCGATCGCGACAGACCTAGTCGACAATAGCGGCTTGTTCGCGCGGCTAGCGGTCCCGCCGATCGAGCGGCTCAAGCTGCAATTGCTCAGCCCCTACGAGGTCGCTCTCTACCGCACTCTGGCCTGAACCGCTACATCACCGGCCTCGGCGCGCTATCCTATACCGCGGGCGGCTCACGCAGGCGAGCTATATGGCGCGGTCCGGCCAGGTCGCTTCGCTCGGCGCAAGGAGGCCCGCAAGTGACCGCGCTCGATACGCAAGCCATGACGCTCGGCTCTGATGGCGAGCCGATGGCGCTTGGTTATGCCAACGAGCCCGCTGGCGCTCCACCGCCTGCTTATGGGCCGGGCCTCGTGTTTTGGACCAATGCCTTCGGCGCCCTGGGAAGATCTCGACGGCAACAAGAATGCCGCTTCCGCTGACTGCAATCTCGGCGGCTTTGTCTCGGGCAATGGATGCGCACGTCACAGCCTCTTGGCGGCTCGGCGTTGCTACTGGGGCATCGTTCTCCGACATCTCGGTCGATGCACGCCGGCCAGATCGCCTCAGACCTGATCGACAACGCGGAAAGGCCGCTTCACCTGGCCGTTCTGAGACGCGTCACTTGACGCCGAGCTTCTTCTGAAGGCTCGACGACGAGGTGGTGTATTGGAAGACTAGCTTCTTGTCGGGGTAGACGTAGTGATAGGCCTGTTGCGCCATGAGCGCAGCCTCGTGGAAGCCTGACAAAATGAGTTTCAGCTTGCCGGAATAGGTGTTGATGTCGCCGATGGCGAAGATGCCCTTCTCGCTCGTCTCGAATTTCGCCGTGTCGACCGGGATCAGGTTCTCGTCGAGATTGATGCCCCAATTGGCGACCGGCCCGAGCTTCATGGTGAGCCCAAAGAAGGGCAGCATCACCTCGGTCTTTTGCCCGAAGCTTGAGCCGTCGGGGGCCTTCACCGTCACCGAGGTGAGTTTGCCGTCCTCGCCGTGCAGCTCGGTGACCTGACCGAGCTTGAAGGTCACGTCGCCGCGCTCGACGAGGTCGAACATCTTCTGCACCGAGGCAGGTGCCGCGCGGAAGTCCTGGCGGCGGTGAAGTAGCGTCAGAGACTTGGCGACCGGCTGCAAGTTGAGGGTCCAGTCGAGCGCAGAGTCGCCGCCGCCAACGATCAGCACGTCGCGGCCCCTGAAGTTCTCCATCTTGCGCACCGAGTAGAACACCGAGATGTCCTCGTAGCGTTCAATGCCTGGCAGCGGCGGCCGCTTCGGCGTGAACGATCCGCCGCCTGCGGCGATCACCACGACCTTGCACTCGAAGGTCTTGCCGAGATCGGTGGTCAGCCTGAAGCCGCCACCGTCGAGACGATCGAGACTTTCCACGCGCTGGCTGAAATGGAACTCCGCGCCGAACGGCTTGATCTGCTCCATGAGTCGGTCGGTCAGCTCCTGCCCCGTCACCACGGTGAGACCAGGTACGTCGTAGATCGGCTTCTCCGGGTAAAGCTCGGCACACTGGCCGCCCGGCCGATCAAGAATGTCGATTACATGTGCCTTGATGTCGACGAGGCCGAGCTCGAACACGGCGAACAGGCCCACAGGGCCTGCGCCAACGATCACGGCATCGGTCTTGATCACGTCATCTGACATGGTGGCAGGACTCAAAACTGCTTGTCTGGGATGCGCACAACGAGCCCATCGAGCGCGTCAGTCACCTTGATCTGACAGGAGAGCCGGCTCGAAGGCCTTACGTCAAAGGCGAAGTCGAGCATGTCCTCCTCCATCTGCTCGGGCTGTCCGGTCGCATCGCGCCATGCGTCATCGACATAGACGTGGCAAGTCGCGCAGGCGCAGGCGCCACCGCATTCGGCGGCGATACCGGGGATTGAATTTTTCACCGCGGCCTCCATGACGGTCATGCCGGGCTCGGCCTCGACGACGCGCTCGGTCCCGTCGTTCTGAATAAAGGTAATCCTGGCCATGACGTTGGCGGCTCAAGGCAGGTGCTCAATCTCGGGGGCTCCGGACAGCGGTTGACGCTCGCGCCCGAAGATGAAGGCGCGAGGAGGCGTGCCCGCTCGCGGCCCGTGCTCTATAGGGCAATTGAGGGTGAGACTCCAGCACCTTGCGGTGCTTTATCTTAGGGGCGTTCGATCAGCGGTCCCTGAGCAGACAGTCGATATAGTCTTCCGCCTCGCGCACTGAGGACTCGATCTCGGTTAGGAGCATATCGCGAAGCCTGTCGAAGGCATCGCCGGAAAGGGCCTCCGCTCGCTCCGCCGCCTCGCTCGCACGCCAGGCACCGACCATGCGCGCCGAGTCCACGAGCGAATGGGCGGCTTCCTTCCAGTCCTGGTCGGACTTCGCGTGACGCAAACGCTCGATGTAGAGGAGAGACTGGGAGCAGAAGAGTTCGAGCACTTCCCGCTCAAGCTCGCGCTCGCCGAGAGTATAGCGCGAGAGATGAACTAGATCGATCGGCCTAGACGAGGCCTTGGGCGATTCCGAAGATTGCTCGGCCACACCCCACGCCGCGAGCTCGCTTGCCATGCCGCTTTTCTCCCTCGCATCGGCTTCACTGGCCCGATCTGTAAACAGCCTGAATGGGACGGTTTTTGGGTGCAGTGCGGAACGACTTTGGGCAATGTTGTGATGCCGCCTAGCCACAAAGACCGTTACCGCGGTGCAACCAGGGTTTATCCCTTACGCGATTCGCGTCCTCCTGCCAGGATGATTCCCGAGCAAAATTAAAGTCTTATTGCCCGTCAACCATAACTGCCGATTAAACTTTTTTTAGCCCTAAAAATTCGTTAACGATGATCGGAGAGGGGGAAATGCGTCAGGGGCCGTTCCGGATACTATGCTCCGGAAGTTAATCGGGTCCAAATACGACGCTTCGCGCCGCTAGTTGCCGGTATTTCGTGTGGGACGCGCAAATTCTCTCATGAGTTCTGTCGGTCGCGAGGATGCGTGATGGCGCAAGAGCAAGCAAAGTCGACGGGGGCGGCGGCACCAGAATCGAAGGACGAGCGTCCTAATCCCCTAGAAGCCATGATGAAAAGCAGGGAAGAGAAGCCGGCAGACGCTCCGGTCGATCGAGCCCCTGAACTTCCCAAGCGAACCTCTCTTGCCGAACGGCTCAAGGCAGAGCAGCGCAAGCGCGAAGCGGCGCTCGGCGGCGGCGAGGCAAAGCGCGACCAGGCGAAGTCGCGCGACGAAGGAAAGCTTCGCGATGAGGGGAAGCTTGAGTCGAAGCTGACTCTGCCGCAGCAGCCTCCTGCTCAGCCGGAGGAACAGAAACCACCGCTCGAGTTCACCGAAGCAACGCAAGCCTCACCGACCGCGCCGCGGCAATTCACGCGCACGCGACGCCCTGCTGGCCCGCCACCTCAGCGCAAGCTCGGCACGCCTGCTAATGACGACATCCCCTCGATCGGCGGGCTGATCTTTGCGTTGCAGCAGAGGCCGTCGCGCACGCCGTTCCTGATTGCGCTCGCCGCCTCAGCCGCCTGGTTCATCATCGGCGGCTTCTTCGCCTACGGGGT
>DATFVO010000314.1:0-3034 GCA_035260265.1 Methyloceanibacter sp. | reverse complement strand
AGCTGCTTCAGCTGCCGCAGGACTACCTCGTGGCGATCGTGCCTGCCTCCGATACCGGCGCGGTCGAGATGGCGCTGTGGTCGCTGCTCGGGCCGCGCGGCGTCGATGTGCTCGCCTGGGAGCATTTCAGCCAGATTTGGGTCACCGACATCGTCGAGCAGTTGAAGCTGAAGCATGTTCGGGCTCTGCTCGCGCCCTATGGTGAGCTGCCAGACCCCAGCCAGGTCGATTTCGATAACGACGTCGTGTTCGCGTGGAACGGCACGACCTCAGGCGTGAGGGTGCCGAATGGGGATTGGATTGCAAGCGATCGCGCAGGGCTCACCATCTGCGATGCGACCTCCGCGCTGTTCGCGCAAAGGATCGATTGGGAGAAGCTCGATGTCGCAACCTTCTCCTGGCAGAAGGTGCTGGGCGGCGAGGCGCAACACGGCATGCTGATTTTGAGCCCGCGGGCGGTCGAGCGCTTGGAAAACTACACGCCGCCCTGGCCACTGCCGAAGCTGTTCCGCATGACGAGGAACGGTAAGCTCGACCGAGAGCTGTTCGAGGGCTCGACCATCAACACGCCATCGATGCTCTGCCTCGAAGATTATCTCGATGCGCTCACCTGGGTGGAGAGTGTTGGCGGCCTCGAAGGCACGATCGCTCGCTCCGATGCCAATGCCGCGGTGATCGCCGACTGGGTCAGGCGCTCGGCTTGGGTCGATTTTCTCGCCCGCGTGCCCGAGACGCGCTCGAACACGTCGGTCTGTCTCAAGCTAATCGATCCGGACGTTCTGGCCTTGCCGCCGAAATCGCGCGACGAGTTTCCGAAGCGCATGGCGGCGCTGCTCGACGCTGAGAACGTGGCCAAGGACATCGCCGCCTACCGGCACGCTCCTCCCGGCTTGCGCATCTGGACAGGCGCCACGGTGGAGAAGAGCGACCTTGAAGCGCTCATGCCTTGGCTCGATTGGGCCTTCGCGCATGAGAAGCAGAGCCTCGCCAAAGCCGCCTAGCGCTATCCCAACCGACCACGGCCGACGCTTTGCCGAGCACTCGATGAGGGCACTCGCTTCGCCCGCGCCGACCCGCTATAAGGTCACACGGCCCCGCCTCCGCACGGGGCCGTTTCCGCGATTCCTTTCAAGGTCTTAGGAGACAAGATTAGTGGCCAACGTCGTGGTCGTCGGCTCGCAATGGGGCGACGAGGGCAAGGGCAAGATCGTCGATTGGCTGTCCGAGCGCGCCGATATCGTGGTGCGCTTCCAGGGCGGTCATAATGCCGGCCACACGCTTGTGGTCGACGGCACCACCTACAAGCTTTCGCTTCTGCCCTCTGGCGTGGTGCGCAAGGGCAAGCTCTCGGTGATCGGGAACGGCGTGGTGATCGACCCCTGGGCGCTCGCCGACGAGATCGACAAGATCGAGAAGCTCGGGGTGAAGATCAGCCGCGACAATCTCCGCATCGCCGAAAACGCGACGCTGATCCTGCCGCTGCATCGCGAGCTCGACGCATTGCGCGAGACTGAGGCCGGGCAGGGGCGCATCGGCACGACCAAGCGCGGGATCGGTCCAGCCTATGAGGACAAGGTGGGCAGGCGTGCCATACGCGTGATGGACTTGCAGGACCTGCCGAGCCTCAAGCCGAAGATTGAACGCATCCTTAGTCACCACAACCCGCTCCGCCGCGGGCTTGGCCAGCCTGAGATCAGCGCCGACGCGCTGTGCAGCGAGCTTACTGCGATCGCACCAAAGGTCCTGCCTTATGTCGACACGGTGTGGGCGCTGCTCGATGTCAAGCGCCGGCAAGGCAAGCGCATCCTTTTCGAAGGTGCGCAGGGCGCCCTGCTCGATATCGACCACGGCACCTATCCCTTTGTCACCTCGTCGAACACCGTAGCGGCGCAAGCCGCGACCGGCTCTGGGCTCGGGCCTGGCGCGATCAACTACGTGCTGGGCATCACCAAGGCCTACACCACGCGGGTAGGGGAAGGACCTTTCCCGACCGAGCTCAAGGATGAGACCGGCAAGCTCCTCGGCGAGAGGGGCCAGGAGTTCGGCACGGTCACGGGGCGAGCGCGCCGCTGCGGCTGGTTCGATGCCTGCCTCGTGCGGCAGACCCGCAAAGTGGACGGTATAAACGGCATCGCTCTGACCAAGCTGGATGTGCTCGATCAGCTTCCTGAGCTCAAGATTTGCGTTGGCTATCGCCTCGACGGCTTGCCGCTTGACCATCTACCGGCGGCGCAAGGGGCGCAGGCCCGCGTCGAGCCGGTCTACGAGACCATGGAGGGCTGGACACAATCGACGCGTGGCGCCCGCTCCTGGGCCGACCTACCGGCCCAATGCATCAAATATGTGCGGCGGCTCGAGGAGCTGATTGGCGCGCCGGTGGCGCTGCTTTCGACCAGCCCCAAGCGCGAGGACACCATCCTCGTGCACGATCCCTTCGTGGATTGACGCACTCCCATCCATTCTGAGCTCGCGACGGTGTTCGCGCCTAAGGCTATAGCGGCGAGTCGTGCCTGATACCGTGACGGGAGGCAAGAAGGGCGCGGTGCCCGAGCTTGTCAGGCGGAGTCCAGTGGCAGTGGCCAAGGACCCGTGGCTCAATGTCTGGATGCCGACCAGCAATAGCACCGGCAGAGAAGCTCGTGGATATGGTCGCCTCGTGGATGGAATCTTTCGACCATCCGGCGCTTCGTGCCGACGGGCGCTCGCCGCAGCCGAAGCCGATCCCGCGCGTCATGCCGCCGGGAACAAGCTACCCGCGCGCCGAGCGGGTGGGTTAGCAGCGCTTCCTGCCGATGCTAAGGTCGCACGCGGCTGGCGAAGGCTGCCACGTCTTGACGGGCGTCGCTTGCATTGCTGGAGGGTTCGGTCGTGGCGCAGCAATTTCCCTGGAAGGTGGCGTGGATCACTGGCGCCTCCGGCGCGATCTGCGGCGAGATCGTGCGACGCCTCGCTGCGGCCGGAGTTACGATTGCGGCGACAGCGCGTCCAAGCGAGATGCTTGATCAGCTCGCCGCATTGAGTGATCGCATTAAGC
>DATFVO010000313.1:0-5091 GCA_035260265.1 Methyloceanibacter sp. | reverse complement strand
CGTGGTACTGACCAGTCGCGTGTCCGTCGAGATGGTACAGAAATCTGCTGCGATCGGCGCACCGACCATCGTTGCCGTCTCCGCGCCGACGGCTTTGGCGGTGCGGATGGCCGAGGCCTGCGGCATGACCCTCGTCGCCATCGCCCGGAAGGATGGATTCGAAGTCTTCACCCACCCGCATCGGGTGCGTGGGAAAGTCGAGAGCCATGTTGCTTAGGATGGATGGTCGCGGCGCTGCCGCAATTTTAGGCCGAGCTTGGCTTGCGAGGTCTCGGGAGGGCTTCACTATGCGGACGGCGCTAGCAGCAATTTGCCTCGTCCTCGTTGCGGCGGCAGCAACGGTTGCACAGCCACAGCGATGCGAAGCGGCCACCGCCGCAGAGATCGACCAAGAGGCGAACGCCACCCTGCACAGTTTCGTCAATCAGACCCCGGGTGCGCGCGAACTTGCCAACAAGGCCGCGGGAATTCTCGTGTTTCCTTCCGTGGTGAAAGCCGGGTTCGGATTTGGCGGCGAGTATGGTGAAGGCATCATGCTCAATCAGCAAAGGGTGGTCGGGTACTACAACCTGATCTCGGCCTCCTTTGGCTTTCAGCTCGGCGTGCAGGAGCGTTCGGTCATCATCATGTTCATGACGCGCGATGCGCTCGACCAGTTCGATCGCATCGCGGGTTGGAAGGTCGGCGTCGATGGGTCGGTGGCGATCATCACGGTCGGCATCGGCGGCTCGATCGACACCGACAAGATCACTCAGCCCGTAATCGGCTTCATCATCGATCAAAAGGGACTCATGTATAATTTAACGCTCGAAGGCTCGAAGATCAGCCGCATCAACCCTTAACGGCTTCCGCCCGGCATGTAGCGAGCAGAGCCTTGGCCTCCGAGTGCCCTTCAAGCGGTTGATGTTGAAGAACTGTCGATCGGCCTGCCGCTCACCTCGACTTTCGGAAACTCGACTGGTCCTTGTCCTCTCGGCCTCGCGGCGTACGACGGCAAAGCAGGATCGACGCAAGTGTGGACCATCGACAGCAAAATCGGCACAGCAGCCCGGGGCGAATAGAGAGCGTGATCTCCCGGCTCGCATTTTGCGCGACCGACGACGCTTCTGGCGCGTTAGGCTTAAGGCGGGTTCACGTCGCCCGCAGACATGCGGTAGAGGTAGAGCGTGGCCGGTTCCGACGAAAAGATCGTTCTCGTCCTCCAGGGCGGCGGCGCGCTTGGTGCCTATCAGGCCGGCGCCTATGAGGCCCTGTGCGAAGCCGAGCAAGCCCCGACCTGGGTCGCAGGCACTTCGATAGGGGCCGTCAATGGCGCGATCATCGCCGGGAACCCGCCCGAACGGCGCGTTATGCGCTTGCGCGAGTTCTGGGAGCGGGTGTCCAGCCGCCTGCTCGCCTGGCCTCTCTCCAACGACGACAATTCGCGGCGAATTTTCAACGAAACGAGTGCGGTTCTCGTTGCTGCGAGCGGCGCTCCGGGATTCTTCGATCCGCGTGTCCCTCCCGCTGTTTTGATGCCTCAGGGCACGCGGGAAGCGATCAGCCTCTACGATACTGCGCCGCTTAGGGCCACGCTCGAGGAGCTCGTCGATTTCGATTTGCTCAATTCAGGAGCTGTGCGCTTAAGCGTTGGCGCCGTGCAGGTGCTCTCCGGCAACATGAAATATTTCGATACGGAAAAGATGCGGATCGGTCCAGAGCACATCATGGCGAGCGGCGCTCTGCCGCCTGGCTTCCCGCCCATCGATATTGACGGCAAGCCTTATTGGGACGGCGGCCTTGTCTCTAACACACCGCTCGAATTCGTGCTCGAGAAGAGCGGACCGCGCCATGACATGGTGATCTTTCAGATCGATCTGTTCAGCGCCAAAGGCTGCATGCCCGACAATCTGTTCGATGTCGGCCAGCGGGAGAAGGAGATCCGCTATTCGAGCCGGACCAGGCTCAACACCGACATCTTCCGCGAGATGCAAACCATCCGCCGGTCCATTCGTCACTTGCGGGGAAAGGTGCCGGAAGAATTCTCCAATAATCCCGACTGGCGCTTTCTCGACGGCGTAAGCTGCGACGCCGCGGTCACCATCGTGCTGCTCATTCACCGGCGTGCAGCGTATTGGACCCAATCCAACGATTACGAATTCTCGCGCTATTCGATGGAGGAGCACTGGCTTTCTGGCCGTGCCGACGTCGAGCACAGCCTGCAACATCCAGATTGGAAAAACCGCACACGGCCTGAGGAGGGCGTGCAGGTGCTGGACCTGACCCGTGAGCTCGACACCCACCCCAAGGAACGGGCCTTATGAACATCAGCGCCCTTCACGCAAGTCTCATTAAGCTGAACTATCTTTTAGCGTCATTCCTCACGCACGCCCTCGCCGACCTCACGTTTGGGCTCGGCAAGGTCGTCCACGACTATCTCAAACCGTAAGGAGCTCACCATGAAGCTTGACGGCAAGGTCGCTCTCATCACCGGAGCCGCCAGCGGCATCGGTCATGCTATCGCTAAGCGGTTTTTGGAGGCGGATGGCAGGGTGGTCATAGCCGATCTGAATGTCGATGGCGCAAAGGCGGCAGCCAAGGAGCTAGCGAGCGAGAAGTCCGCAATCGGCGTCGGCATGGACGTGTCGAAGGAGGATGAGGTCAATGCCGGCGTCGAACAGACGGTCAAGACGTTCGGACAGGTCGACATCCTCCTATCGAATGCCGGCATCCAGATCGTGCATCCGGTCGAGGAGTTTCCGTTCGCCGACTGGAAGAAGATGCTCGCCATCCACCTCGACGGCGCCTTCCTAACCACCAAGGCCTGCGTCAAGCATATGTACAAGCAGAACAGCGGCGTGCTGCTTTATATGGGGTCGGTGCACAGCCATGAGGCTTCCCCGCTCAAGGCGGCCTATGTCGCCGCCAAGCATGGGCTTCTCGGCCTCGCCCGTGTCATGGCCAAGGAAGGTGCACACCACAATGTTCGCGCCAACGTCATCTGCCCCGGCTTCGTTCTGACCCCGCTCGTCGAGAAGCAGATTCCTGAGCAGGCCAAGGAGCTCGGCATCTCCGAGGAACGCGTGGTGAAGGAAATCCTGCTCGGCGAGACCGTCGACAAGGAGTTCACCACGCAAGAGGACGTCGCCGAAGTCGCCCTGTTTCTGGCTGCATTCAAAACCAACGCGCTCACCGGCCAGTCGATTTGCGTGAGCCATGGCTGGCACATGAGCTAGAGGCTGGTTCAATCGAGAGCGCGAACCAAGAGAGGAAACGCCATGGACACCATCAAGCCCCTCTACACTGCAACGGCGACTGCCATCGGCGGTCGCAACGGCCATACTGAGTCAAGCGACGGTATCGTTTTGTTCGATCTGTCGGTGCCGAAGGAAATGGGCGGCCCCGGGAAACCTGGCACCGCCACACCGGAGCATCTTTTCGCTGCAGGCTATGCCGCTTGTTTCGGCGGCGCGATTGACTTCGTCGCAAAGCAGCACAAGGAGGACGCAACCAAGGCCAAAGTCACCTGCGCGGTCTCGATCGGCCCGCGCGACGGCGGAGGCTTCGGGCTCGCCGTGAAGATGCGCGTCGAGGACAAGAGCTTGCCGCAAGCCGAGCTCGCAAAGCTCGTCAAGGAAGCGCACGAGAAGATCTGCCCCTACTCTCACGCCACGCGTAACAATGTCGATGTCAAGTTCGACGTGATCGGCGCCTAGCGCTCGACGACCTCGACTACGCCCATCATCCCTTAGTGTGCAGCGGGACCCTCGCTGCCTCGCCTGGGGAAACTGCCTGGTTATGCGTATTCCGCGGGCGCCATGAACTCGGGGCCCACGGGATCGCTGATGATGTCGTCTAGGATCTGTTCGATCTCGGCATTGGCGGAGCTGTCGAGGTGCCAGCCCATGACCTCGCCAACCGGCCCGAGTTGGTCTGGACGCCGCGCGCCCCACAGCGCCGTCGTGATGCCCTGATCGAGTACCCAGCGCACGGCGAGATCGAGCACGCTGCGCGAATAGCGCTCATGCGCGAGCTGATCGAGTTGCTTGATGGCTTTGAGATATTGCGCGAAGCGCGGCGCCTGGAATTTCGGATCGTGCAGGCGGAGGTCATCGCCCTTGAACTTGGTGTCGGTCCGCATGCGTCCTGAGAGCAGCCCGCGGCACAGCGCGCCGTAGCCGAAGGTGGCGATGCCGTGCTTCTTGCAATAGGGGAGCACGTCGCGCTCGATAGCGCGCTCGAACAGATTGTAAGGCGGCTGAACTACATGGAGTGGCGCGGTCTTGCGGAACACATCCATCTGCGCCACGGAGTAGTTGCTCACGCCGATGGCGCGGATCGTTCCTTGCTCGAACAGCTCGCGCATCGCGTTGGCCGTCTCAGTCACCGGCACTTTCGGATCTGGCCAATGCACCTGATAGATGTCGATGGTGTCGCTCTTCAATCGGCGCAGAGAATCCTCGACCTCGCGCATAATGCGATCGCGGCTCGAGTTCCTGGTGATCTTGCCATCATGCCATTCGAGCCCGACTTTAGTGGCGACAACGGTGCGCTCGCGCAATCCTTCGGCCAAGGCCTTGCCCACGATCTCCTCTGAGCGGCCGAAGCCATAGACCGGCGCCGTGTCGATAACGTTGAGACCAAGCGCAAGCGCAGCCCTGATCGTTTCGATCGAGTTCGCCTCATCTGTCCCGCCCCACATCCAGCCGCCAATGGCCCAGGTGCCGAGGCCAACACGCGAAACTTTCAGGCCGGCGCCTTTGATTTCGGCAAACTCAATGGTGCTCTTGCCGGAGCGATGCTCGCGGCTCTTGTCTTGATGCTGCAATGACATGGTCGGGCTCCTTCTTTGGATTCGGGACCCCAGGGGCACTGCCTGAGAAATAGGAAACGCACCGGGCGGGCGCCGGTTGTGCATTGCGGTATTTGGTTCAGACTTCCGGCAATCGGTAGCGCTTGGGCGCATCGCTCTAAGAAGCCGGCAGAATGGCTTAGCCGGCTTCAGCTGCCCGCAACCGATACTTGCGAGATTATGCGATGGTTTCGCCCTACGCGACCTTGAGCACGATCTTTCCGCGCGTGTGGCTGGTTTGGCTCAGCTCTTGCGCCTTG
>DATFVO010000312.1:0-3099 GCA_035260265.1 Methyloceanibacter sp. | reverse complement strand
CGCTATACGAAATTTTCGGCGAGATCCGACGCCGCAAGGACCGGTTCTAAGTCATGAACAAACCGCTGACAGCAGACGAGATCATCAAGGAGTTGAACCTCAAGCCCCATCCGGAAGGCGGCTGGTTCCGGGAGACTTTCCGCGATAAAAAGGGTCACGGCGATCGCGCCCATTCGACTGCCATCCTCTATCTGCTCAAGGCCGGCGAGGTCGCACGCTGGCACCGTGTGGACGCGACCGAGATGTTCCATTGGTATGGCGGGGCGCCGCTCCTGCTCGAAATCAAGAACGGCGAGACGCGTCACGACTATCGCCTAGGGCCCGACTGGCTAAAAGGCGAGCACCCGCACGCCGCAGTCGCTGCTCATGCCTGGCAGAGCGCACACAGCCTCGGTGCATGGACGCTGGTCGGCTGCACGGTCGCGCCAGGCTTCGAGTTTTCAGGCTTCGAGATGGCCCCAGAAGACTGGGAACCTTAGGTTTTTCCTGCAAATAGCCGAAGCGATCTCCATACCTCCCCTTGGTGGGAAGGTCGGCGCGCTTTGGCGCGCCGGGTTGGGGGGACGGTATTCTACGCGTCATGGCCAATGAGATCGCGCGCAAACTCCGCAAGAACATGGCTCGTCATGAAGTCAGGCTCCAGCTGCGGCTGCGTGAACTGCGCAAGCTAGGGTTTCATTTCAGACGACAGGCATCCATCAAGAGTTTCGTCGTCGACTTCGCCTGTTACCACCCAAGAGTCGTCGTTGAACTCGATGGCAGTCAGCATTCGCGTAGGAGGCAGGAACTCAAGGACGCGGCGCGCGACCTAGCACTCGGAGCTGACGATTTCAGAATTATCGCGTGTGGAATGCGGACGTGGAAGCGAATCTAGAGGGCGTCTTTGACCAAATTCTCTGCGAGCTAGAGCGTAAGTAGCCAGCCCCCCACCCCGACGACGCGAAAAGGCGTCGTCGGCCCTCCCCACGAGGGGGAGGGATGGAGAAATGCTACCGCGCTCAGGAAATGATCCTTCAGCGGAGCTCAATCAATCCATGAATTGACCGCCGTTGATCGTCAGCGTGGAGCCCGTGATCCAGCTAGCCTCGTCGGAGGCGAGGAACACCGCGCAGCGGGCGACCTCCTCGGCCTCGCCAAGCCGTCCCACCGGGATTTGCCCGACGATCGACTTCATCACCTCCTCCGACACGCCGGAGAGCAGATCGGTCGCGACATAGCCAGGTGCAATCGCATTCACGGTGATGCCCTTGCGCGCGCTCTCCAATGCAAGTGCGCGGGTAAAGCCGATCATCCCTGCCTTGGCCGCGCAGTAATTGGTAAGCCCGAGCTGGCCCTTCTGTCCATTGATGGAGGAGATGTTGATGATGCGGCCGAAGCCGCGCTCGCGCATGGCGTTGATGATCGGTCGCGTCATGTTGAATAGCGAGTCGAGATTGGTGCGGATCACCTCCGACCATTGCTCGTGGCTCATCTTCTGCAACATTGCGTCGCGCGAGATGCCGGCGTTGTTGACCAGCACCTCGATGGGCCCGACCTCGTTTTCGACGTTGATGATCCCCTGCTCGCAGGCGGTGTAATCGCCCACGTCCCATTTGAAGACCGGGATCTTGGTGTCCTTCTTGAAGGCGTTGGCGGCCACGTCGTTGCCGGCATAGCTGACGGCGACGTTGTAACCGGCCTTCTTCAGCGCCTTGGCGATCGCGCCGCCGATGCCGCGCGTACCTCCTGTGACCAAAGCCACCCTAGCCATGCCTCTCCTCCCTTAAGAAGCGCTTCTTTGGCGCCTGCTTCGACTCAAAACCGATTCCTCCGCGGAGTGCCCGCGAAGTCACGAATGAAATCCGAACTTCGAGCGGGACCGATCAGTCCCGCTCGACGCACATGGCGATGCCCATGCCGCCGCCGATGCAGAGCGTGGCGAGGCCCTTCTTGGCGTCGCGCTTCTGCATCTCGTGCAACAACGTAGTGAGAATGCGGGCGCCGGAGGCGCCGATCGGGTGGCCGATGGCAATGGCGCCGCCATTCACGTTGACCTTGCCAGTGTCCCAGCCGAGGTCCTTGTTCACGGCGAGCGCCTGGGCGGCGAAGGCCTCGTTGGCTTCCACCAGATCGAGGTCGCCGATCTTCCAGCCCGCCTTCTTCAGCGCCTTGCGCGAGGCTGGGATCGGGCCCGAGCCCATGACCTTGGGATCGACGCCCGCCGTCGCCCAGGAGGCGATGCGGGCGAGCGGCTTCAAACCGCGCTTCTTGGCTTCCTTTGCCGTCATCAGCACGACGGCGGCGGCGCCGTCATTGATGCCCGACGCATTGCCGGCAGTGACGGTGCCTTCCTTGTCGAAGGCGGGCTTGAGCTTTGCCGCGTCCTCGACCTTGGCGCCCTCGCGGATATATTCGTCCTCGGCCACCACCGTGTCGCCTTTGCGCGTCGTGACGGTGACCGGCGCGATCTCGTCCTTGAACTTGCCGGCCTTCTTGGCAGCCTCTGCCTTGTTCTGCGAGGCGGTTGCGAACTTGTCCTGCTCCTCGCGGGTGATCTGCCATTGGCGGGCCACGTTTTCGGCGGTGTTGCCCATGTGGTAGCCGTTGAAGATCTCCCACAGCCCGTCCTTGATCATCGAGTCCGTGAACTCGATCGCTCCCATTTTCTGTCCGCTGCGGAGATGGGCGACGTGAGGGGCAAGGCTCATGCTCTCCTGGCCGCCAGCGACTACGATGTCGGCATCGCCCGAGGCGATCTGCTGGGCTCCAAGAGCGACGGCCCTGAGACCCGAGCCGCACACCTGGTTCACGCCGAAGGCCGTCTTGTCGACGGAGATGCCTGCGGCCACGGCAGCTTGCCGTGCCGGGTTCTGACCCTGACCTGCGGTCAGCACCTGGCCCATGATCACTTCATCGACGTCAGCCGGGTCAACGTGAGCGCGCTCGAGGGCAGCCTTGATGGCGACCTCGCCAAGCTTATGTGCCGGCAGGGTCGACAAGGCGCCGTTGAAGGAGCCAACCGGCGTGCGTGCCGCGCTCACGATGACAATCTCTTCGTCTTTCATACCGATCTCCAACTCCGGAAGGGACCAAGGTCATAACTTAGTGATTCTGTCTATG
>DATFVO010000311.1:0-6623 GCA_035260265.1 Methyloceanibacter sp. | reverse complement strand
CCCTCGACCCAGAGCTTCTTCGGCAGGCCGGACAAATTCCTCCAGGCCGTCGCCGACGAGCTGCCGCCAATCCTCGTGACCAAGAAGTTCTCGTTCCTCGGTATCGATCGGACGGGCGCCACCAACTCCGAGGTTTTAATTACTGACGTTCTCGGACAAGAATGGCTCGCCGACTTCGAGGTCGAGAAGCAGGAGAACGGCGATTGGCGCGTGAAAGGCTGCGTGGTCCAGGCCAACCCAGGACAGCGGGCCTAAGCCTCGGTTTCCTCTTCGGCAGGCGCCTCGCGGTAGCGGCGCCTGACCTCATCGGCGAAGCTTGCGAAACGGTCTTGGCTGATTGCCTCCCGAGTGCGCGCCATCAGCTCCTGATAAAACTGGACATTGGCGTAAGTGAGCAGCATGGCGCCGAGCGCCTCGCCTGATCGAACGAGATGATGCAGATAGGCCCGCTCATATTGGGCCGCCGGACAGGAGCTCTCCGGATCGAGCGGCGTCGCGTCCTCTGCATAGCGGGCGTTGCGTAAATTGAGTCGCCCGCCCCAGGTGAAAGCTTGGCAATGGCGGCCTGACCTCGTCGGCATCACGCAGTCGAACATGTCGGCGCCGCGCCCAATCGACTCCATCAGGTCCTCCGGGGTGCCCACTCCCATCAGATAGCGCGGGCGATCCTTCGGCAGCACGGTGTTGGTAGCCTCGACCATATCGAGCATAGCCGCCTGTCCTTCGCCGACGGCAAGCCCGCCGATGGCATAGCCGTCGAAGCCGATGCCGATCAGCGCCCGCGCGCTCGCCTCGCGGAGGTCGGGATAGACGCTGCCTTGCACGATGCCGAACAGCGCCTGCCCCGCTTCGGCCCTGGCAGCGAACGCTGCCTTGCAGCGCTCGGCCCAGCGAAGCGACAGATCGAGCGAAGTCTTGGCCTCCTCTCGCGCCGCCGGGTACGACGTGCACTCATCGAGGACCATCTGAATGTCGGCGCCGAGCAGGCATTGCACCTCGACGGCGCGCTCTGGCGTGAGCTCGGCCGCGGCACCGTCAATGTGGGACTGGAAGGTGACGCCCCGCTCTCCGATCTGCCGGAGCTTTGCGAGCGACATGACCTGATAGCCGCCGGAATCGGTGAGGATCGGCTTCTCCCAATGCATGAATTTGTGCAGACCGCCGAGCCGCGCGATGCGCTCGGCGCCGGGGCGGAGCATCAAGTGGTAGGTGTTGGCAAGGATGATATCGGCGCCTGAAGCTTCTACATCCTCAGGGAACATGGCCTTGACAGTGGCGCCGGTGCCGACCGGCATGAAGGCCGGCGTGCGCACGATTCCGTGCGGCGTGGTGATCGCGCCAACGCGCGCCGCTCCGTCCCGAGCCTTCACGTCAAACGAGAACGATTTGGTCCTGTCACGCTGCATGTCGCAGCCTTTGTCTTTCCGCCATTTCACGCCGGACTAAGCAGGCAGGCATCGCCGTAGGAATAGAAGCGATAGCGCTCCGCCACGGCATGGGCGTAAGCGCGCTTCATGAGATCGAGGCCTGAGAAGGCAGCGACGAGCATGAACAGGGTAGAGCGCGGCAGATGGAAATTGGTCAAGAGGCGATCGACGACCCGGAAGCGATAGCCCGGCGTGATGAAAAGACTTGTCTCTCCGGCAAAGGGCGCGAGCTTGCCCTCGCCGCTCGCCGCGCTCTCCAAGAGCCGCAGAGAGGTCGTGCCGACCGCGACAATCCTTCCTCCCCTCGCCTTTACGTCGTTCAAAGCTTCCGCAATCTCGGCCGAGACCACGCCGCGCTCGGGATGCATCACGTGACCTTCGGTATTTGCAGTGCGCACGGGCAGAAATGTGCCAGGGCCCACATGCAACGTCACGAAATGGCGAGAAATGCCGCGCGCGTCGAGCGCTTGCGTCAGCCGCTCGGTGAAATGGAGCCCCGCAGTCGGCGCCGCGACGGCGCCTTCGTCGCGTGCGAACAGCGTCTGATAGTCGCTGCGGTCGCGCTCGTCGGGGGCGCGGCGCGAGGCGATGTAAGGGGGCAACGGCATGGCGCCTTGCGCTTTGATCGCCTCGTCGAGAGCAGCGCCCGCAAGATCGAAGGCAATCGTCACCTCACCCTCCTCCCCGCGCGCCTCTACCGCTGCATCGAGGCCGCCGAGAAGGCACACGTTGCTGCCCTTGCCGAAGGCGATGCGGTCGCCGGCCTTCAGCCGCTTCGCGGGCCGTGCCAGCGCCCGCCAGCGATGATCGTCGACGCGCTCCGTCAGAGTAACTGAGACATGCGCTGCCGCCTCGCCTCGCCTGCGCATGCCCGCAAGCTCAGCCGGGATCACCTTGGTGTCGTTGAACACTAGCGCATCGCCCGGAGACAGCAGCTCCGGCAAATCCAAGATCGCCTTGTCGCTAAGAGGTTCGGCGCTTGTGGGATCAACCGCCAGCAACCGCGCGGCATCGCGCGGGACCGCAGGGCGTAGCGCGATCAGCTCCTCAGGCAGATGATAGTCGAACACATCGACGCGCACGAAACTAGGCTGCGTCGGCGGCCACTCGCACCGAGAGCATCTTGTCGGGCCTGGACGGAGGCTCGCCGCGGGCGAGCTTGTCGACATTGTCCATGCCGTCGATAACGCGGCCCCACACCGTGTATTGGCGGTCGAGGAAGGTCGCGTCGTCGAAGCAGATGAAGAACTGGCTGTCGCCCGAATCCGGCGATTGAGCCCGCGCCATCGACACCGCCCCGCGCGTATGCGGCTCCGCGTTGAACTCGGCGCGGAGTTTCTGCCCCGAGCCGCCGCGCCCGGTGCCCGTTGGGTCGCCGGTCTGCGCCATGAAGCCGTCGATCACACGGTGAAACACCACGCCGTCATAGAAGCCTTGGCGGGCGAGCTCCTTGATGCGCGCGACGTGGTTGGGCGCAAGATCCGGACGCAACTCGACGGTGACGGGACCTTTGGTCGTTTCGATAATGAGGGTGTTTTCCGGTTCGGCCATGGGAATAGCTCCTTGCTGGCTCCCGCTTATTTCTCGATCGTCGCCTTCTTAATGTAATCGAGCTGCGGAAAGTTCTTCTGAAGATAGGCGTTGCCTTCGGTCTGGACGCGGCTCTGGTCGGGCCCCTCTCCGCGCGCTGCGCCTTCGCCATAGTTGCTGTAGAGGTGCTGCACCACGTCGAGCCCCGAGATCACCTTGCCGAACGGCGCGAAACCTTGCCCGTCGAGGCTCGGATTGTCGCCGTAATTGATGAACACTTGGGTGGTGCGCGTGTTCGGCCCCGCGGTGGCAAAGGTGACAAAGCCGCGCAAATTGCTCTCCTCGACCGGATCGTCGGCAATGTTCGCGTTGCGCCACGCTTGCGAAATCTTGGGGTTGCCGTTGATTCCGAACTGCACCATGAAGCCCTTGATCACGCGGAAGAAGCGGGTGTCGTTGTAGAAGCCGTTCTTCACGAGATTGTAGAAGCGGTCGGCACCGTTAGGGGCCCAGTCGCGATGCACCTCGATTTCGAAAGTGCCCTGGCTCGTGTCGAACTTGACCTTGTAGACGTCCAGCGCCTTCTCGTTCAGGCTCGCAGGATTCGAGAGGTCTCCAGCCCAGCTTAGAGTTTGCGCCCCGAAGATGAAGAGCGCGAAATCGAACGCGAACATGACACTTGCCTGAATTCTCATGACACCTCCTTGGAAGGGACCGGTTAGGCGGCAAATTTCTTCTGGAGCGCCACGCTCACGACCTTCGGCACGAAGGCCGACACGTCGCCGTCCATTGCAGCAATCTGGCGGACGAGACTTGCGGCGATGTGCCGTGAGTCCGGCGAAGAGGCCAGAAACACCGTCTCGATGGCTGGCGCAAGGGCCTGGTTCATGCCGGCCATCTGCATCTCGTAGTCGAAATCGCCTGCGTCGCGTAAGCCTCTAATCACGACGGAGGCGCCAGCATCACGAGCCGCGTCGACCGTCAGATTGTCGTAGGTGCTGACCTCGAGCTCGAGCCCGACCTCCTTGGCGACCGGCTTCAGTACCTCCTCGGCGAGCTTCACTCGCTCCTCGGCGGTGAATAGAGGATGCTTGTCGTGATGCGTGCCGATGGCGATGATGAGCTTATCGACGAGATGGGCAGCCCGACGCACGATATCGACATGGCCATAGGTGACAGGATCGAAGCTTCCGGGATAGAGGCCCACGCGCATGCTCGAACTCCAGGCGCGAGGGCCGCCTCATCGAGGAGATAACCCCGCCGCGTTCCGCCTCTTCTAGCCGCGCAACTTGAGGATCGGCAAGGCGCTTATTCAGGCGGCAGATCGCTTCCGTTCTCAGCCATGCCCTCCTCGCCATTCCCCCCATTCTCATCGGGGATGTGCTCGACCGAAACCACGCGCTCGCCCTCGCCCAACGAGAACACGATCACGCCTTGAGTCGAGCGGCCCATGATCGAGATGTCCTCGACCGGCACGCGGATGAGCTGGCCTCCATCGGTGACGAGCATGACCTGATCGCTGTCCTCGACCGGGAACGAGGCAATTAGCCTGCCGTTCCGCTGATTGACCACCATGGCGATGATGCCTTTCCCGCCGCGGCCAGAGATGCGGTACTCGTAGGCGCTCGTGCGCTTGCCGTAGCCGTTCTCCGACACGGTCAGCACGAATTCCTCGTGCGCGCTGAGCTCGGCGTAGCGCTCTGGGCTCAGCACCACCGCCTCTTCGCCGTTGCTCTCAGCCTCCATGTCCTGCTCAGGCTCTGCGCCGCCGCGCCGGATGGTATTGGCCTGGCGGATATAGGCCGCACGCTCGGCCGGGGAGGCCTCGATATGGGCGAGGATCGCCATAGAGATGACCTGGTCGCCCTTGGCCAGCTTGATGCCGCGCACGCCAGGCGACTCCCGGCCCTTGAACACGCGCACATCGGTGACCGGGAAGCGGATGGCCTGTCCCTCGGCGGAGGTAAGCAGCACGTCGTCCTGCTCGCCACAAATCTGCACGCCGACGATGTGATCGCCGGGATCGAGCCGCATCGCGATCTTGCCGTTCTGGCGCACTTCGATGAAGTCGGAGAGCTTGTTGCGCCTAACGCTGCCGTAATTCGTGGCGAACATCACGTCGAGCTTCGCCCACGAGCCTTCGTCCTCAGGCAGCGGCAGGATGGTGGTGATGGTCTGGTCCTTGTCGAGCGGCAAGAGATTGACCAGCGCCTTGCCGCGCGCTTGCGGCGCCGCCTGCGGCAGGCGCCATACCGTCATCTTGTAGGCCATGCCGCGCGAGGAGAAGAACAGCACCGGTGTGTGAGTGTTGGCGATGAAGATGCGGGTGACGAAATCCTCATCGCGCGTCGCCATGCCTGAGCGGCCCTTGCCGCCTCTCCGCTGCGCGCGATAGGCGGAGAGCGGCACGCGCTTGATGTAGCCCTTGTGGCTGACGGTGACGACCATGTCCTCGCGCTGGATCAGGTCCTCGTCCTCAACCTCGCCTTCCATCTCGAGGATTTCGGTGCGGCGCGGCGTGCCGAATTCGGCTCTGATCGCGCCAAGCTCCTGCTTGACGATCGCGATGATGCGGGCTCTGGAGCGCAAAATATCGAGATAGTCGCCGATCTCGGTGCCGAGCGTCTTGAGCTCGCCCCCGATCTCGTCGCGGCCGAGCGCGGTCAGGCGCTGCAGGCGCAGATCGAGGATGGCGCGCGCCTGCTCGTCGGACAGGCGGTAGGTGCCCTTGGCCGACACTTTGTGGCGTGGGTCGGCGATCAGCTCGACCAGGGCCACCACGTCCTTTGCCGGCCAGTCGCGCGACATCAACTGCTCGCGCGCCGTACCGGGGTCTGGCGCCTTGCGGATCACCGCGATCACCTCGTCGATATTAGCAACGGCAATAGCGAGGCCGACCAGGATATGCGCCCGCTCGCGCGCCTTCTTGAGCAGGAACTTGGTTCTTCGCCCCACCACCTCCTCGCGAAAGTCGGTAAAGGCGCGGATCAGGTCCTTCAGGTTGAGCTGCTCTGGCTTGCCGCCGGTCAATGCCACCATGTTGCAGCCGAAGGTCGCCTGCAGAGTCGAGAAGCGGTAGAGCTGGTTCAGCACCACGTCGGCCATGGCGTCGCGCTTCAGCTCGACCACGACGCGCATGCCCTGGCGATCAGACTCGTCGCGGATATCCGCGATGCCTTCGATCTTCTTCTCGCGCACAAGCTCGGCGATCTTCTCAACCATCGCCGCCTTATTCACCTGGTACGGGATCTCGGTGATGATCAGTGCCTCGCGCTCCTTGCGCACCGTCTCGAGCGTGACGCGCCCGCGCATCAAGATCGAGCCGCGGCCCTTATTGTAGGCCGAGCGAATGCCGGTCTTGCCGAGGATGAGACCGCCGGTTGGGAAGTCGGGGCCAGGGACGATCTCGGCGAGCTCATCGATGGTGATGGCGGGATTGTCGAGATAGGCGATGCAGGCGTCGATCACCTCGCCGAGATTGTGCGGCGGGATGTTGGTCGCCATGCCGACGGCGATGCCGCCGGCGCCGTTGACCAGCAGATTGGGGAACTTGGCTGGGAGAACCGATGGTTCTTCGAGCCGGTCGTCGTAGTTCGGCTTGAAGTCGACCGTCTCCTTGTCGAGATCGTCGAGCAGATATTGGGCGATCTTGGAGAGCCGCGCCTC
>DATFVO010000310.1:0-3355 GCA_035260265.1 Methyloceanibacter sp. | reverse complement strand
ATTTATGATCCGCAGGGCGAGTTCTTTCTGCCCCTCCTCTGGTAGCTCCCCGAAGGAAGCCAGCAGCGCCGCAAAAGCCTCTGGCGGGATTTGGCCGCGCTGAAGTTCCGTCAACACAGATGCCGGCAGAGGCGAGGCGTTTGATGGCACCCTGGAAACGACTCCGGATATTTCAGTCATGACGCAGGCAATACTGTTCGTTTACGCAACGAGCCGCCAGTATGCGTCACTGCTTATCTACGATGGATAATGAGCAGGTGTAGTGATGTGAATTTGTTCTACGAGGTCCGCTAGAGGTCCGCTCTAAAAACGGCCTGAAACCCTGATCTCTCTAAAGTTATCATCATCTTGAGACCTTACAGGAATCTGGCGCGCCCGAAGAGATTCGAACTCCTGACCCCCAGATTCGTAGTCTGATGCTCCTGGGCAGTGGACGGCAGTGGATTTTTCTTAGCCCCACAATCTCTGACTCGCGCGCGCGCGCGCCCTTTACCAGAGTCGAGTCGTATTTTGATTTTAAGGGCTAAAGAATCTCCACTGCCGACCACTGCCGCCTTGGGCGACCCACACCTCGGGGCAAACAAGAGGCTCCGACTCCAATCAGCCCAGCCCGTCAAAATTCTCAGCTTGCCAGCGGCCGCACGCGGGTTGGCGGACCACCGGATGCTATGTTATAACATTACACCGGCCTTGGATTTCGAAGGTGACGCAGGACGTTCGCCGGCATCGGCGTCACAGCATCGCCTCGGAGGCCATCATGAAGAAATACTGCGCTAATGCCGATTGCCTGGCGCACGGCTGCGATGTCGCAAAGGCAAAGCTTCGCGTTGTTCCAAAGACCTCGGGCAACGCTCTCCCTGCTGACCTCGACACTACCTCGGACAATCGATCATGAAGCAACGGGGTCGGAAATCGGCAGCGAGTCTCGCCATGACTCCGTTGCTCAAGCAGCACGAACGGGTGCCGGTACAGCCGCCGGCGACTCTATCGGAGCCCGCCCGGGTGGTGTTCCTCGACCTAGTTGGCAACTGCCATCCTGAGCACTTCGAGGACTCCGATGTCGGCTTGCTTTGCCAGTATTGCGAGGCCCAGGCTATGGCCGAGCGTGCTGCGGCTGAGCTGCAAAACGGTACCGGCAAAACGGCTGATTGGGCACTAAAGCTGTGGGAGAAGGCCAACAAGGTCATGAGCGGATTGGCCCTGCGCTTGCGGCTCGGCCCGCAAAGCCGGCGCGAGAAGGCCAAGGTCGAGCGCCCACTGACCTGGGACGAGAAATTCCGACTCGAGAAGTTCGGGAGGCTGTGACCATGTCTGCCCGCCGCCGCAAGCAGACGGAGGACGCTCCCCTCTCGCCCGCGGTAGTGCGGCTCTATGCCCGCGCCATGGAGATCGAGAATGAAATTGAGGAAGCGGTCGCCGATGGCGACTACATGACAATCGAGGAGCTATTGGCGTGGTCGGACTGCTTGCGGAAGCACACCCTCGACATCGACGCGGAGGAAGCCGCGGCGAAAGCTCGCCTGTTGTCGGAGCATCGGGAGTATCAATGGACGAAGCGTGAGCTCGGCCGGTTGCTTGGGCTGGGCCCCGAGGACATCAACCCGCTCGAGCGCAGTGAGCTAGGTGCTCCCGATGATCTCCGCACTCGGCGGGCGCTGTGGCTTTCGTTTCGCCTCAATGAGGCGTATCTCGACCAGCTTCTATGGTGGCGGCAGCCGCCGCGCCTGCGGGTGGTCGCGTCATGATCGCACTCAACGATTATCAGCTCGCACTCATCATGGGCCTCGCGACGCCGTTGGCACGCAAGCAGCGCTCCGCATTTCTCGAGGCCGTGGCCGCGCGCCTCGAAGGGCGGCAGGTCGGAGACGGTGCGCTGTATAGAGTGGCGCTCGCCGTGCAACGGGAGATGCTCGGGCGCAATCCAACACCGGAGGACAGACATGCCTCGGGAGAACTCCACCGCGGCTGATCCGCTCACGCGGTTGGAATTCTGCAAGGGTGAGTCGATATTCGGCTGCGACCTCTCGCGTGATCATCCAGCGCTGACCGCCGCGGTGATGTTATCGACGAGCGCTGGCGTGGTACTTGATGAAGTAGCCAGCGAAGTCGACAAAGGTCGCAGCGATCTTGTGCAGGTTATCCAGAATCTTGTCGGTTTCGACGCGCACATCCGTTCCGTCGGCAATTTCGAATATTTGCCTGACAACCAAGCTGTCCTCGACTAGCCCGCCCGCCTCAAAATGCCAGTCTAGCAATTCTTGGCCTACCGAGATCGTGCAAAGCAGGTCAGGGTCCTTGCCGTCGATCCTCTCGATGGCCCCTCGGACCCAGAGAGGATCATAGTGAAAGCCCACTTTGTTTCGGATGAGCTTCATCAGCTTGAAAGGCTTGTTGCTCTTGATCTTGAGCAGTGCATCGTAGGACTGCTGCGTCTGCCGATCTGTGGCCCTGACGCATGCTCGCAGTCGGTCCGAACGCTTAATCTCTTCGATAATGCTCATTGCCTCGCAGACATGCGCTATTTGAAGACGCAAGAAATACCGTAGCGCGCCTGCTGCCCGGTTCTCCTCCTTCCGTGTTCGGGGATTTCGCCAATAACCCAAGCTTTCATTTGCAAGCGAAAGATCGTTGCACGCCATCATGAGCCGAACCATGATGGAGCCAAGCTCGCGGTCTTCCGCGATCTTCGCGAATCGAAGAACGTTCGTCGTGCTTCTGCCCATAGCCGCGTCGTCAGGGCTCGTGCCGGACGAATTCACGAGCGGCCCGCTCGTCGGGAAACCGATTGGAACATCCCGCCGATCCTGGGCGCTTAATGCCCTGCTTGGCCAGAACCTGTTGGCCGAGATGTTTTACAATTGGCCGGGTCGATACGCTGAAATACGGGCTTTCTCGAGAACGCCTTGTAAAACGGATGTCTCTGAATGCACGACGCAATTCGCAGAATGGCCGTAATCGGATATATCCGACTTCGGCTGGAGGGATAGGGAGGGGGCATGCAACAGCTCCATTCGGCCTGCACAAAGATTCATGTGCGCACGCTCACCCCCTCCCCAACCCTCCCCCGCAAGCGGGAGAGGGAGCAGACCGGGTTCGCCGCTCGCGCGATTCCACCCCACGCTCGCCCAGATCACCATCGTGACAGCCAAGGATCTCGCGGCATGGCGCGCCGCGCAACTGCGTAACTCTGTCGTCACACGCTCGCGGCCAGGACGCGATCGACGTCCGCCAACGCCTTGTCCTTCTCCGCCGTCGTCATCAGCGAGGCCTTGATCCCGTTGCGGACGATCGCTGCGATCTCGTCGCGTGCGAGCCTCAACGCCTGCGCGCTGGCGCGGTAATTCTCGTTCACATA
>DATFVO010000309.1:0-3227 GCA_035260265.1 Methyloceanibacter sp. | reverse complement strand
CCGGCAAAGCCGAGCAGGGCAAGCAGCACCAGTGCAATCGAGGCCCCGATGCGATGTTTCATGACACTAGACTCCACTGCTGAGAGATCAGGCTTCGAGGTGCTTGCGTGGCAGAAGGCCCCAAATGAGCCCGCCTTTAACGCCAAGCAGCACCGAAAGCAGATAGAAGACGCCCGCTAGCAGAATGATCGCGGGGCCGGTCGGCACGTTGGCGTAATAGGAGAGAAGGAGCCCTGAGAGGCTCGCGGCAAAGGCAGAGAGAATTGCGGCGAGGATCAGTCCTGAGACATCGTCGGCCCAGAACCGGGCAGCGATGGCGGGAAGCAGCATGATGCCGACCGCCATCAGCGTGCCGAGCGCCTGGAAGCCGCTCACCAAGTTGAGCACGACGAGCACCAGGAAGGTGAAATGGGTGGGCGAGCTCAAGTCACTGGTGGAGCGCAAGAACTGCGGGTCGAAACATTCGAGCACGAGCGGACGGTAGATCACCGCAAGCACAACCAGCGAGAGAGTTGAGATCGAGGCCACGAGGAGGAGCGCGTGGTCGTCTAGCGCGAGCACCGTGCCGAACAGCACGTGCAGCAAGTCGATATTGCTGCCCTTGACCGAGACGATCAGCACGCCGAGCGCGAGCGACGCAAGATAGAAGGCGGCGAGGCTTGCGTCCTCGCGCAGCACCGTCGAGCGCGCAACAAGCCCCGCAGAAAGCGCGACGGCGAGGCCGGCGGCGAAGCCGCCGAGGCTCATGGCAAACAGCGACAATCCTGCGAGCAGGTAGCCCACCGCCGCGCCCGGCAGGATCGCGTGGCTCATGGCGTCGCCCATCAGGCTCATGCGCCTAAGCATGAGGAACACGCCGATGGGCGGGGCGCCTAGCGACAGCGCGAGGCAGCCGACGAGCGCACGGCGCATGAAGCTGAACTCGATGAAGGGCTGAGTGATTGCGTCGATCATGCCGGCTCCCACTCCCGCGTCTCGCCGTCGCGCGCGCAAATCTCGGCATGCTCGTCGAAAGCTTCGACCAGCTGACGAGACTTGGCGAGATTTGCGGGGTTAAGGACTTTCCGCGTCTCGCCCCAGGCCACCACTTCGCGCGCCAGGATTAGGGTTGCGGGGAAGTGCGCGCGCACCTGGTCGATGTCGTGCAAGGCGGCGAGCACGGTGCGGCCCTCCTCATGCCAGCTCAGGATGAGAGCGATGAGGTCGGCGACGGTTCTCGTGTCGACGGCGCGGAACGGCTCGTCGAGCAGGATGATGGATGCGTCCTGCAACAGGAGCCGCGCGAACAGCACACGCTGGAACTGGCCGCCCGAGAGCGCGCCGACCGCGCGATCGCCGAGGTCCTGAAGGCCGACCGTTGCGAGCGCGCTGGCGACATGTGACTTGCCGGCGCCAGCGAGGCCGCGCCAGGCGCCGATCTCACGCCAAAGTCCCATCGCCACGCAGTCGAACACGGAAATGGGGAAGCTGCGGTCGATCTCGATCTGCTGCGGAAGGTAGGCGATGTCGCTTTTCGTGAAGCTATCGAGCTTGAGGCTGCCGCCAAGCGGCTTGAGCTCCCCGACGATCCCTTTGAGCAGGGTCGACTTGCCGGCGCCGTTAGGTCCGACGATGGCGAGAAGCTCGCCCTTGGCCACCTCACCATTGATGTGATGCACGGCGGGATGGCGATCATAGCCGAGCGTGAGATCGTTGAAGGTGATGGCGGGCTCTGGACGAGGCGACATGATCAGGCCAACGCCCAGAACACGGCAGACCACAACAGCACCGCGGCGACGGCTACCATGACGAGTCGAGCGAGCAGCGAAAGACGCAGCAGCGAAAATCTTGAGGCAGTCGCGATGCCGAGCCCGGCATCAGCCCTATCGAACTCATGAACCTCGGCAGGCGCGGTCGCAACCAGCGCAACGTGGCGATGCCGTTCCTGCCCTCTCCCCGTCCGCATCTTCATGATCCTTGTTTGAGGCCGCGCTTACGACGGACGGCAGCTTGCGCAGAGTCCGGCAAGCTCGAGCGTCACCTGCTCAGGCGCGATCTCCTTCGGCGCGAGCGCAAGCAGCGCTGCCTCGTCGTCGTCGGAGAGCGGGATCTCGACGACCTTCCCGCACTCGCGGCAGATGGCGAAGGCGAGCTTGCCGTCGCACGCGCCATGATCGCAGGCGATGAAAGCCGAGCGAGACTGAAGCCGGTGCACCATGCCCTTCTCCATGAGCTCGGAAAGCGCGCGGTAGACCGTCGGCGGGTGGGAAATGCCTACGGTCCTCACTTTGTCGAGGATGGCATAGGCACTCATGGGCTCCTTCGCTTTACGCAGGCAGGCGAGAATTTCGGTCTGATTGCGCGACAGCTTGGGAGCGTGGGCGTGATGGGTAGCGTTCATCCTGGATGATATAACATAACATCAGCCTCGCGCTCAAGGCGTTCCGTCTTCGCGACCCCGCCACCATCCGCACGAATCGGCCCGAAAACCGCCAGGAACTCGCCCCTCCCTGCGTCGTTTAGCCTCGAAACCTTGCCGCATGGTCAGCGAGGCGCGCGGCTTCAACGAAGGAAACGCCATGACGAAAGTGCGAACGACCTTTCTTTTCGTGGCCGGCTTTGCCTTGGGCGCCTCGGCCTCGCTCGGCATCAACGACACCGCAAGGACGGCCGACCAACCGGCAAACTCCCCGACATCCTCCCCACCAGCCGCGGCGTCCGCAAATCCTGCGCCAGGTGGTCAGGGCGCAACCACCGGCGGAGCACCAGCAAGTCCTGGCGCGGCACAGCCTCAAGCTGGACAACCGGCCGGACAGCCTCAGGCCGGAGGGGGCGTTCAGGCCTCAGCAGGAGGTGGTGGCAATCCGCAGGACATCGCCAAGAGCGCCGAGAAAGGCTCGCTCAAGAGCCCGTATCAGGACTTCAAGAAAGTCGCAGAGGAAGGTCACCAGAAATTCATGTCGGCTGGCTGTAATGGCTGCCACGGCGGAACCGGCGGTGGCGGAATGGGTCCGCCTCTGACCAATCAGATCTGGGTCTATGGCAGCGACGACGACACCCTGTTCCGACTGATTGCGGTTGGCACCGATCAATTGCAGAAGCAGGGCTACAGCCGAAAGGGCTCGGAGAATGTTGTCGGCCCGATGCCACCTATGGGAACCGTCCTCAAGGCACCCGACGACATTTGGAAGGTCATTGCCTGGATCAGATCGGTCAACCCGTCCTCGGCAGGCGGTGGAGCCGGCCCG
>DATFVO010000308.1:0-2211 GCA_035260265.1 Methyloceanibacter sp. | reverse complement strand
CTCCGACCGCCCTGATAAAGATCTTCGGGGCTACGATGCAGAATTTCGGTGCGTTGATCGTCGAGCGGTACGCCTTTCGCGTCGTCCGGTTGCCGTAAAGGCACTCATGGCGACACGTCCATCGGCAGTTTTCCCACCACTTGAGAGGTCGGAAACTAATGCGCCGGCAGAGGCGCCGGAGCTTCCATCGCCGCGACGTCACATATCGCTGGTGACGAGGCGCGTCGCTGACCAGTCGAGTCAGATGTCGTCAGCGCGCTAGGCCCTCACACAGGCGGTTTTTTGCGCCCGAGGATCGTGCGGGAGGTCTGTTCAATACCCAGGGTGCCCTTAAGTTCAGGTCCGTCCAGAACTTCCCATAGCCGATTGATTGTCACGCGATCTGGCTGATCTTTGTCGGATAGGATGTGATTTACGGCACGGAGCACGAAGCAAAGAGCGGTGTCGTTGCTCCTCTCCAGCACCGGTTGGCCTTGTGGCGTGCGTACGAGGGAGCGGAGAGATTTGACTGCTTGAGCATCGGGAAGGTTGCTCGCTGGGGGCAAATTTGCCCACAGGATGCTCTGAGCGTTCCGCAAAGTCCGTTTGATTACGAGATCGTATTGCATGGGTCAAGAACGGCATTGCGATTTACTTTATCGAGTGCCGTCTATTTCGGCTATAGAGTAGCTTATCCAGGCAGAATGGCCTGGGACTACGATCGCATTGAGATCATTGCCGACGGCATCATCCATGCGACCGGCATTTCTCTCGGCCTCGTCGGCGCCATCGCAATCATCATCGTTGCAGTTGATCTTCCGCGCATCGAGATCACGTCCATGGTGATCTACATCCTCGGCTTGGTCGCGATGCTTGGTCGCTTGCTGTGCCGGCGCCGATGGGCGTATGAACTTGCCGCAGGACGGCGGGGGAACGTCGGGCGCGGCGAGAACGAAGAAGGCGAAGCTAATTTTGCCTTCGTAGAGCCTGAACCAGAATACGGGCCTGTTCCATTTTGCCGGCATAGCGCTTGCACCATCCGTTAAGCCCGACACGATCTCGAAGCCGCTTAAGGTCCTTTTCTTTGGCGCCAATCTCTTTCTCGGTGAGTGGTGGTTTGATAAGGCTCTGGAGCGCCAGCGCGTGAAAGCCTTCCACGTCCGGCACCACACGCTCGCAGGCGACGGGACCAAGTCTGGCAAAGGCGATCATTTCAGCAAAGGTTGTGCGACCAGGCTGCGTGTCCTGCGCTGTCACTGCAGAGGCGCCGATCGCAAGATAGATCAAGGCGGCTTGGCCTAGCGCTCGCCATGCGAGTGAACCCATCGGCGTCTCCTTGAGCGCAAGGCGCTCGTAAGGTTGCGCAGGAGCTTTGCAAGCTTAGCCTTACGAGCCTCGATCTGCTCGCGGCGGAGGTCCTGGCCGTCCAGCTCGATCATGTCGAACGTATACAGAAATACGTGGTGGCGGCCTTGGGGGTCGCGGTGGCGGAGGCTTCGGTGGTCTCGCGGCTCTCACCATTCGAGCCACAACAGCAAGAGGAGCCGCCGACGATTTCGGCCGCGAGAACGAAAAGCCATCGACGCTGCGCGTCTGTCATCGCCATCGCGCGCGCCGCGGTGCAGCACCAGAGGGGTTGGCCGGGCTTCGGGGCCGCGACCAGACAGATGCCGCTGCAGGCGCGCCTCTGCCATCGCTCGAGTGGGAAAGGGTCCAAGTATTGGCAGATGACGTGGGCCGTGCGTCCTGAATGCCTCCGGCGGAGGCAACTCGCCTTCATAGGCCCACCAGCATCCGTGCAGTTCTACAAGCTGCCAGGTGTTTTTCACCGCGCGTCTACTCACAGGCCCTCCAGCCTTGGGCTACGTCTCCCGATGCCAACTCTTGGCGAAGGATTGCATAGCGGCCTCGCGTGTTGGCTCGTAACCGTGCGTAGGCGTGCGGTCCTCGTGCTGCCCGTAAGCCAGCGTCCACATCCAAGGCGTTCCGGCAGGTGCCGTGCTTGCCCGAAAGATATGCCCAACGATGAGGCCATCCGCACCGATCACGTCGTAATCATCGGGCGCCTCCGCGCCGGCGCGGCTGACTGAGGATTTTCGCAGCAGCAAGTCGCTCACCAAAGCGTTCGCCGAGGCTTGGCCATACGAGTCTGTCTCGGCGAAACCGATCAAGGCTCCAACGCGCCGCACCCGCTCGCCCTGCTGCGCGCGCGCCGCGAGCGGCCATGTCGCC
>DATFVO010000307.1:0-3445 GCA_035260265.1 Methyloceanibacter sp. | reverse complement strand
GGCGCCATCTTCCTGCATTTTTTGGGTCGGCGTGGATACAACCACGCGCGAGACTCCTGTATTCTCGCGCCATAGTTCGCAGAGTACTCAATGTGCAAGACGGGGACCTTCGGCCATGCAGTTAAGGTGACCGCCCTGGGGTCGGCGACCTTCAAACTCTGGTCCGATCGATCGCGGCAATCAGGGGAAGCGCCACGCGCCGCCATTCCTCAGACCAGAGCGGTCCATCCGCCGGCGCCATCTTCGCATGTAGAGCCGCAAGCTCCGCGCCGTCGAGCAGCTCGCCGAGGCGGGTGGCGAGCCCGTCGGCATCGGTGAACATTAGAGGCTGAAGGGCTGGCGGCACGAGCTCGGCAAGGACAGGGCCATAATTGAGCACCAAGGCAGGAAGGCCGACCTCGATCATGTCGACGATCCTCATGGGGAGGCCGACGCGCGATGCCGAGCGATGCATCGAGATGCCGAGGTCTGCTGCGGAGAGAAGGTCGCGATAGAGAGGCTCCGCCAGCCAGCCGGTGACGATGCGGAGATTGCCGGTGGCAATCTCGCGCGCGCGCGCCTCGAATTCTGGCCGCAACGGGCCGAAGCCCGTGGCGAATAGAAGAATCGGCAGGTCGGGCGACCGGCGCACTGCCGTGGCGAGAGCCTGGAGCAGCATGTCCAGTTCTTCGTCGGCGCCGAAGCTGGATGGGCTGACCAAGACGAATGAATGGTCCGTTCCTGAAGTCAGACCGCGCGCGGCAAGCACGCGCCTGATGATGGCAAGGCGCTGCTCCGCGTTGAGGAGTGTCGTGCGGCGGCGCGGACGGTCGTGCAGCACAGCAGCGTCGATACCGAAACGCGCGCGCAGATACTCGCGCATTGCATCGGACACGGCAAAATGAGCTGAAGCGCGGCGCGCCAGCCACGCTTCAGCCCGGTTCACCGCCCAAACCACCTCGTGCTCGCAGCCGAGGCTTAAGGCCAGCATCGCCGCGGTGCGGCCGTGCCAATCGACAATCACCCGCGCGCCCCGCGCCCGCGCCGCGACAAGGGCAAGCAGCACCGCCGGCAGGGCAGGGGGATTTTGCACGATCGCGACGTCGAAGCGCCCGGACTTAGCAGCGAGAAGCCAGCCGAGCCGCATCGTGGCGCGCGCCGCTCGGGATGCCGCGGTCGGCACATAAAAGGTCCGCGGCACCGCATCGAGCCTCTCAGCGCCTGCCTCCGAGATGCGATGGACCGAAAGCCTGGGCGCCCGCGTGATGTCTTCCGGCAGGGGAAGCTGGGTCCAGCCCACCAACGAAACGGAAGACCCGGCATTGCAGAGCGCGCGGGCGTGGTTCAGCATGCGCGGGCTTTGCGCAAGCTCGCCCTGGACAAGGACGAGGACCTTCATCCCTTCGAGGCTCGGTGCGCCGTTCTGCTTGGCCGCAGGGGACAACATGTCAGGCTTGCCTTCGCTCCGCCGCTTCGCTCTCGCTTGCTGTCTCAACTCGCCGCGGCGCAATGGCCGTTATTCCCGGGTTTGCGGCTCGCGCGCAACAGGCACTTGTGCGATTCCCATTAAAATGAGTGACTCGCGGGGGGGGGTCATCGACGGCTTCACCCTTGGCGGCAACAAGGTCTCGTTCGGCGACGACCCCGACGTGAGGGGGAGATTAGGCCTAAGGGTCGGCACCAGCGTGCAGGCCTGGGCCGGCGCCACCATGGAGGAGCTTCACCCTCAAGGACGACCTGCGAGACGTATGGGGCGAGGTGTCAGCCGGTGTGAACTTCTTCCCAACACCTCTGTCTTCGCCAAGGTCCACGTCACCTTCGGCGAGGATATCGACGGCATCGGCGGCAAGGCCGGCATGCGCATTGCTTGGTAAGTACCGTCACGGCGTAGTTGCAGCGCTTTGCGGCGCTGCCGGCGTCACCCGCCAAATCGTGTTGCCCACGTCGTCGGCGACGAGCAGCCCGCCAGACTTGTCGATCGCGACCCCAACCGGGCGCCCCTGCGCATCGCCAGCATCGCTCAAGAAGCCGGTGAGAACGTCCTCAGGCTGGCCAGAGGGGCGGCCCCCTTCGAAGGGAACGAAGATCACCTTGTAACCGCTGCG
This sequence comes from Methyloceanibacter sp., assembly GCA_035260265.1. Taxonomy (GTDB): domain Bacteria; phylum Pseudomonadota; class Alphaproteobacteria; order Rhizobiales; family Methyloligellaceae; genus Methyloceanibacter. The sequence continues at coordinate 1,361 of DATFVO010000307.1, read as the reverse complement.
GGGCGTGCGGTTCCATGAACCGTGCTGGCCGACGAAGACGCCGCCGAAATAGCGCTTCGGCAGCAACGTGCTGTCGTAGAAGGCAAGTCCGAGCGAAGCGGTATGCGGGCCGAGCGCATAGTCCGGCACAATGGCAGTGGAGACGAGGTCCGGCCGCTGCGGGCTCACCCGCGGATCGAGATGCGGGCCGAAATAGCTGTAAGGCCAGCCATAGAAGCCGCCCTCCTTCACCGCGGTCATGTAGTCGGGGACTAGATCGCTGCCGAGTTCGTCGCGTTCGTTCACCGCGACCCATAGCGCCCCGCTCTCAGGCTGCCATGCAAGCCCAACCGGGTTGCGCAAGCCGGTGGCGAAGTCGCGCGACACTCCGGTCTTGGGATCGATCTGCACGATTCGGGCGCGGCCCTCGTCCGCGGCCAAGCCGTTCTCGCCGGCATTGCTGTTCGAGCCGATGGTCGCGAAGAGATGCGAGCCGTCGCGGCTCGCGACGATGTTCTTGGTCCAATGGTAATTGAGCGGGCCGGCCGGCAGGTCTGCGACCTTCACGCCTTGCGCCGTGATCTCGGTCGCGCCCTCCTGGTAGGCGAAGCGCAGAACGGCGTCGGTATTCGCTACGTAGAAGTCATTTCCGATCAGCGCCATGCCGAATGGCGAGTTGAGCCCGGTCAGGAACGCCGACCTGGTCTCGGCGACGCCGTCTCCATCAGCGTCGCGCAGCAGCGTGATACGGTTTGCGCTCGGCACGTCGGCGCCGACCCATGTCATGATGAGCCCCATCACCCACGCCGTGAAGCCGGTCTGCGCTGGCTGAGGCGGGGCGCTGGTCTCGGCGACGAGTACATCGCCGTTGGGCAGCACATAGAGCCAGCGCGGGTGGTCGAGACCGTTAGCAAAAGCCTTCACCGCAAAGCCGGAGGCAGCGCGCGGGGTTGCCCCTTGCGGCCATCCGACGGCATGAGCGACGTCAACCGTGGGGATCAGTCTCTGCTTCGGCGGCGGCAACTTAGGGTCGGCGCCGGTGCCTGCTTCCACCGGCAGTGTTGCCTCGTCGCGACAACCGGTAAGGCCGAGGGTCAATAACACGAGCAGCGATGCCAAGAGCTTGTGGCGCATAGAACCCCTTTAACGCGACTTTCCCGCTACCCGAACCACGCGATTGGCGAGCGCGTTCCGGTTCCTGACACCCTGCGGCATTGAGACCACAACCCAATTTTTGGCCACGGATCTGGCGGGTGCTTGAGCCAAGGGGATGATCATTCGACCATTTTCTCCTGCGGCTGTTCTTACCAGTCCCTGGGCTCGTCCCCGCGGATGAGGCTCGCGTTCTAGCCCCGCTTTGGGATAGCGTCTCTTGTTGGGGG
>DATFVO010000306.1:0-5945 GCA_035260265.1 Methyloceanibacter sp. | reverse complement strand
GCTGTGCACCAGCACGGCAAGCGATGCGATCCAGAGTGAGTCAGTCGCGGGCATGTGGTGGGCGTGCTCGCCCAAATGCTCGAGCGGAATCAACACCGGGATGAGCATCATGCCTGCGCCATGCGCCGTGGCCATGACGAAAGACCAGACGGCGAGACCAACGAGCCCGGTCTTGAGTCCGATATGGATGCGGTGCCGATGTCCGTAGAGGAGATGATAAGCGCCCCACGCGATGAGGAGCAGGCCGGACACGATGCGAAACGCATGCTCGTCGATCGCCATGCCGAGCACGATCACTGCATAGACGACGACGGCAATCGCAAGGGCGTGGCCAATCGCGATTGGGATCAGCGAGACGAGCACCACGGCCCGGCTCTGCCGATAGAGGCCGAGCGCCACGGCGAAGAGCCAGCCCATGGCCGGGTTGAGCCCGTGAAACGCGCCGAGCCCGATCAGCACCAGCCATGGCGAGATGTCCAACATGCTCAATTCAAATTGACGAGGAGGTTTGTCGAGCGTGAGGGGCGTCATCTTCGCCCGAGCCTTTGGAGTCGGCAAGGTAGAGGTGCCGCAGAAAAGTTCTGCGTGTCGCCCGGCAGGCCTTGCCGCCGAGCTCGTTGGTGGAATTTCATTTCTATTTGGCGCAACCTTGGGGGAACGCCGAGTCCGTCGTCGCAATTGAAACGAACCGAGCTAGCTGGTTCGAATTCTCAAAGAGACTTGAGGGAGAGGCATATGGCCCAAGTGAAAGCCAAAAGCAGGCCGGCAAGCTCTAGAGAGGGGCGCGCGCCGGCACAGTCACGAGGCTGGAGCGAGCTTTGGCAGAAGGAAGACTGGTGGGCGGTCTGGCTCGGGCTCGGCATCGTCATTGTGGCGATCATCGCCTTCCTTACTGGCGGAACAATCAAGCCGATCGCCGTCAAGCCGGCAAGTTGGGACACCTTCGCAGTACTGCGTGATCATTTCGCCGTGCAATGGCAGTGGTACGTCGCGCAGCTCCTGCTGTGGCTGATCGTGTTCGGCATCAGCGCCTCGGCCATGGGGTGGAAGCTCGCCGAGTTCCTCCCGTCCTTCCTGTTCGTCTATGCGATCTCGCTCGTTATCTTCGTCATCGGCCAATGGAAACAGGCCGGCGCTTACAATCTCGAGCCGCCGCTCGTGGCTCTCGTGGTCGGGCTGCTTATCTCCAATTTTCTGCCGCTGCCTGCCTGGATGGATGCTGGTTTCAGAGTCGAGTACTACATCAAGACCGGCATCGTGCTGCTTGGCGCCACCCTACCCTTCACCCTGATCATATGGGCCGGGCCGCTCGCCATGTTGCAAGCGACCATCGTCTCGGTCGTGACCTTCGCCGTAATCTATTACGCAAGCCGCGCGCTCGGGCTTGACCGCAGGCTTGGCGCATGCCTCGGGGCGGGCGGCGCGATCTGCGGCGTGTCTGGTGCGATCGCCATGGCTGGCGCAGTGAAGGCGACCAAGGAGCAGGTCGCGGTCGCGATCACGCTCGTCATCCTGTGGGCGATCGTGATGATCTTCGTGCTGCCGTTTGCTGCCAAGGCGTTTCAACTGCACGCCGCTATCGCCGGCGCCTGGATCGGCAATTCGGAATTTGCCGACGCCGCAGGGCTCGCCGCCGCGCAGACCTATGGCGGTATGGCGGAGTCGTCTCAGGGCGTCATTCAGGGCACGGCGGAGCAGGCGCTCCAGGCTTTTACCCTGATGAAGGTCATCGGTCGCGACATCTGGATCGGCATTTGGGCCTTCATCTTCGCGCTGATCGCGACCACGCGCTGGGAGGTGGTGGAGACCGGAGCGCGACCGAGCCCCGCCGAGATTTGGTGGCGCTTCCCGAAATTCGTCGTCGGCTTTCTGATCGCCTCCGCCTTGGTGACCTTGATCGCCGCAGGCTACAGCTTCGACGAATATAAAAAAATCGTGGAGCCGAACCTCGTCGCGCCCATCAAAGATTTGCGCACCTGGGCCTTCATCTTTTGCTTCTTGTCGATCGGGCTGACCACGCGATTTCGCGAGCTTGCCGGCGTCGGCGCGCGCCCGTTCTTCGGCTTCAGTGCAGGCGTCGTGGTCAATGTGGTGCTCGGCTTTCTGCTCTCGGCCGTCGTGTTCGCGAGCTACTGGACGAGTCTCTTGCCTGGCCGGTGACGCGGGGTTCCTCCGAGGCTAGTCGACTCCTAGCGCCTTGCGCGCCTTTGCCGTGATCGACTGCCGGATAGAAAAATATCCCTCCCAAGGGTCGCGCTTCAGCGCCTTCAGTCGCGCGGGCAGCGTCTTGGCGGTGTACGGCGCCGCCGCCTTCAGCCCCTTGAGTTCGTCCCATCTGAGCGGACAGGCGACCGGCGCGCCGTTCTTGGCGCGAGTCGAATAATTCACGATGGCCGAGCCGCCCCTCTGGTTGCGTAGATAGTCGACGAAGATCTTCTCCTCGCGCGTCTTCTTGAGCGGATTTGCCGTGTAGCGATCTGGCCGCGCACTCACCAGCGCGTCGGCGATCGCCTTGGCGAACGGCTTGACCACGTGCCAGCCGAGCTTCGGCGCAAGCGGGGCAACGAGATGCAGCCCCTTGCCGCCGGTCGATTTCAGGAAGCTCTTGAAGCCGAGATCTTCGATAAACTCGCGCACCTCGACCGCTGCGGCTTTAAGCGTGCCGAGATCAAGATCTTCGTCAGGATCGAGGTCGAACACGAGCCGGTCAGGCTCGCTCACATGGGCGAGCGACACGCCCCAATCGTGAATCTCCAAGGTGCTGATCTGAATCAGCCCGAACAGGCCTTCCTCGTCGTCGATATAGAGATACGGCTTCTTGCTCTCGCCGCCGGCAATGGGGACCTGCTTGATTGCCTTGCTCATGCCCTTCATGGCGTGGCGCTGGAAGAAGCGCTCGCCTTCGATTCCCTCGGGGCAGCGCACCAGGCTGATCGGCCTTTTCCTCACGTAAGGGAGCATGAAAGGTGCGACCGCCTCGTAGTATTCGGCGACGTCGAGCTTGGTGAGGCCGGTATCGGGGTAATAGACCTTGTCGGGGTTGCTCAGCTTGATCCCATGGAAGATCGGTTCGCCGGCCTTCTTGGCGGTAGTCGTCGTCTTGGCCATGCCGGCCCCCTCTTCGTCCCTCGGCTCATCACCATGCACTTCGCGTGCCGGCTTGTCGTCGCGCAAACCCTGAAAGCTTGGGTGCCTGAGCCGCCCATCGCGGGTCTTTTCGGTAAACGCAATCTGCGCCACGAGCTTCGGCTCGAGCCATACCGTGCCTTTGCGCTCGGCGGCTGGCACTTCCTCGAAGGGCGATCTGCCTTGCTCGAGCGGCTTGAACTTCCGCGCGAGCCGATCGAGATCGCCAGAGTCGAAGCCGGTGCCAACCTTGCCCGAGTAAATGAGCTTGTCACCGTCGAAGGTGCCGAGCAGGAGCGAAGAGAACGGCTTTCCCCTCACATCCGAGGGGCTATAGCCGCCGATCACGAACTCCTCGCCGCGCTTGCACTTGATCTTGAGCCAGTCTCTGCCGCGGCCCGAGCGATAAGGCGCATCGCCCCGCTTCGACATGATGCCTTCGAGTCCGGCGGCACAGGCCTGTTCGAAGAACTCGGGACCAGAACCTTCGACGTAATCGGCGTAGACCAGATAGTTGGAGATACCCTTCTCGGACATCAGCTTGGCCAGCTTCGCGCGTCGCTCTTTGAGTGGCTTTTTGCTCAGATCCTTGCCGTCAAGAGAGAGGAGATCGAACACGAAATAGCGGATTGACGGATGCGGACTGTCGATGTGCTCCTGCAGCGACTTGAAGTCGGTGAGACCGGACGGCAGCACGAAGGCGACCTCGCCGTCGATCAGCGCGCTCTCTGCGGGAAAGGTGAGCAGCGCCTCGGCAACCGCCGGGAAGCGCACGGTCCAATCGAGACCGCTCCGGCTGAACAGCGTGACCTCGTCATCTGCCTTCCGCCCGATGATGCGGTAGCCGTCATATTTCGCTTCGTGCAGCCAGCCGCCGCCCGCGGGCACGTCGGTGTCGAGGGTGGCAAGCTCAGGCTCTACGAACTCTGGAACCGGAACTAGCGCGCGCCGGGTCTTTTGCGCGGCTTTGCCTTCACCGCGCGCTTGCTTCGCGCCGAAGTTTTTTTTTGAGCCCGGTTCGAGGTCCACACGGCGGACTCGCCGTGCAGGATCTGACCCATTGTGCGGCCGCTCTTCAAGCTGGTGTCAAACCGCTCAGTGGGCTCGTTGCCGTCACCGGCATATTCGTCCCGCTTCTTGATGAGGAGCCAGTTCTGGCGGCCGCGGTCCTCTTTGCGCGGCTTCATGCGCACGAGCACGAACTCGCCGTTGAGGCGATCGCCATGCAGTCTGAATTTGAGGTCGCCTTTGGCGAGGCCTTCGTCGGAATCGCCGATCGGCTCCCAGATGCCGCGGTCCCAGATCATCACCGGACCTGCGCCATATTCGCCTTTGGGAATGACCCCCTCGAAGCCGCCATATTCGAGCGGATGGTCCTCGGTCATGACCGCAAGTCGCTTCTGGCTCGGGTCTAGACTGGGGCCTTTGGTCACGGCCCAGCTTTTGAGCACGCCGTCATGCTCGAGACGAAAATCGAAATGGGTGCGCGTTGCCGCGTGCTTCTGGATGACGAAGCTGTTGCCTTTGGCCTTTCCGCGTTTAGGCCCAGGCTCCGGCGTCTTGGCGAAGTCCCGCCTGGCTTTGTATTCGGCGAGGGGATCCCGGCTCGCAGCCCGCGCCATGGCTTAAGCCGACTTCCGTCTGACTGTGCCTTTGGCAGCCTTCTTGGGCGAGCGGGCGGATGCGGCGGCGCGCTTGGCGGCGGTCTTGCCGGGAGCCGCGCCCTTGCCCTGCTGCACGCTCTTCTTCAAAGCGTCCATGATGTTGATCACTTTGGCGGTGCCCGGTACCTCGACGATCTCCGGCCTCCTATGCTCGAGCTTGGCGTTGATCAGCTCCCACACCGCCTCGGTATATTGATCCTTGAACTGCTCAGGATCGAACTTGCCGGTTTTGCGCTGCACCAGCTCTTTGGCGAGGTCGAGCGCTTCCTTGTCGACTTTGACGTCCTGAATTTCCTTGAAGATGGGCTCAGCCGCGCGGATCTCGTTCGCATGGCGCAGCACTTCGAGGATAAGGCCCTTGCCGAACGGCCTGATCGCGACGATGTTGCCGTGGCCGCGCAGTATGAACTGGCCGACTCCGGCCTTACCGGTGTCCTTCAGCGCCTTCTGGACGATCACGTAGCCCTCGTCGGCCATCTCGCCGTCGGGGAGAAGGTAATAAGGCGTCTCGTAGTAGCGCACGTCGATGTCGGCCTCGTCGACAAAGCGGACGAGCTCGATGGTCTGCTTCGACTCGAGTTTGAGATCGTCGATCTCCTTGGGGTCGATCAGGACGTATTTGCCCTTCTCGTACTCGTAGCCCTTGATGATCTCGTCGTTCTCCACCGGGCCGACCCCAGGGGCAATCTTCTGATAGCGGATGCGCTTGCCGGATGGCTCATGGATCTGGTGGAAGGCGATGCTCCGCTCCGCGGTCGTTGCCGGGTAGAGCTTGACCGGAATATTGACAAGCGAGAGCCGCAAATGGCCGGTCCAGAATGCGCGGGGTGCCATACTCGAAACTCCTCGAAAGGCGGGAGACCGGCGGCAGGATAAGCCGGGCCCCACAACAACGGCGCCCAATCCTCAAGGGTTCCTAAGCGGAATCCTTAAGGCTCGGGCTCATTTCTCCACCTTATAACCATTTTCCTTAAGCATGCGTTCGAGCGCGTCGGGAAAGGTGAGCTTGACGGTTTTTCCCGGACACTCTCCGTTCTCGTTGAGGGGTTTATCGCAGCTCTCAAGCCCCCAGTCAGAGCCCTTGTCGTAGTAGGCGAGCATCAGGTCCCAGGCCTCTTTGCCTTCGCCGAGCAAGATCTTCTCGCCGACATAGCC
>DATFVO010000305.1:0-3969 GCA_035260265.1 Methyloceanibacter sp. | reverse complement strand
ACGGTGACTTACTTCAAGCAACGAGGTTCTCACGGTCTGCTCGCTAAAAACATTCCAGATAAGGACGACCCCCGCATCCCGATGACAGCGGCTGAGTTCCTAGCCAAGGCTTGGAAGGCTGCAAACCAGAAAGCGAAAGAGTTGGGCTGGATACCGGGAGGCCACTAGCGCAAACTCGGACTGCATACAAAACGAGTTCGCCATTTCATGAACTCCGGCGAAGTGGCAGCATCAAACGCCCCTGTGGGCATCTTCAGCGGAGGCATAGAACAAGCGCAGGCGCGAGTGGTACTGTGGTTAGGGCGTCTGCCCGCCAAATAGGAAGGAAGGTCAGATGTACGCTATGGCCTTGATCTTAGCCATGGGCCTAGGGGGTGCCGTGGGATACCATCCCAACGCAACGCATCATCACCTCTGTATGGCCCGGCCCGGCACTGCTGCGGCGCTATACTGTCCCGCACCCGCAGCACCTGTTCACCATCATCATCGGCACTGAGAAGTAGAACGATTTAGCTGGGGTTTGTCAGCTTGCTGAGGCCAGCACTTGGTTCCGCAGCGCTTCTCGTTTTCGTCGATTCGATGAAGGAGCTGCCGGCGACGCTGCTACTCAGGCCCTTCAATTTCGATACACTCGCCACACGAGTCTTCACTCTGGTCTCTCTATCGCTACGAGGAAGCTGGTTTGTCCGCGCTCACGATCGTGCTTGTGAGCCTCGCCCCAGTCCTCCTGCTGCACGGCATCATTGCCGAAGCCGGGCCGGGAGCCTCGGTGAGCCGTTCTGCCGCAACCGAAGAGGGCGTGGAATGGGCGTTGCGGGCCGCGAGATAAGCCAGGAAAATGCGAGTGTTGGGCTCGCTATCTCGGCACAATCGGGCTAGAAAGGCACTTCTTACGGGCGGCAAAAATAGGCGGCCTCCGGATTGAGGCAGCCGGAACGGGTGGGAAAGGTCGGCATGAAGCCTCGCCAGCTCCCTTGGAAGTGGCTTCTTATCGGCCTAGTCGGCTTCCTCATCATCGGTCTCGCGATCCTCCCCCGGCTGATCGGAAGTTCTGCCAGGCTTACCGAGCGCGTCACCCAAGCCTTGGCGGCGTGGACTGGCGGCGACGTGAAATTGGTCGGACCTTTACGCGTCCACTACTTCCCCGACGTGTCGATCAAAGGCGGATTTGAGGTCAGCGACGCCACGAGGCTTCCGCTGGTGCAATCCGTCACGGCGAAGGACGTCAAGATCACACTGGACCTCACCGATCTCGTGCGTGGGGTGATCTGTATCGATGCGTTGCGGCTCACTAACGCCGAGATCACTCTCAAGGACGGAACCTCACCTACCGCCTCGACGAACGAGTCGCCGCTGGCGATCGTCGCCAACTTGCTCGGTGGCGCGCCGGTTGGGATCCTGCGCCTCCGGGATAGCACCATCTATTCGCCCACTGCCGCAGGTTTGGAGGCCATCACCGACGTCGATGCAAGATTCGATGCGAGCTCTGGTGGTGGGGCCATGTCGAGTTTTGGCTCTTTCCGGCTCAGAAATGAAACTGTGCACTTTGCGCTCGATACCGGCGCGCTTACCGAAACGACGAGCGGCTCGAGCGTGCCGGTCAGCCTGACCCTCGCCTCTAGGCCGATTAATGCCAAGGTCAGCGGCACTGCATCATTCGCCAATGAACTTGATGTCGACGGCGACGTGCAAGCTGATCTGCCCAACGCACGCGAGTTCCTGCGCTGGACCGGCATACCGCTTCCCGACGGTCCAAGCCTCAAGGGACTCACAGCGACCGGCAGCGCGCACTGGAACGGCGCCACTCTGACCTTCGATGACGGATCTTTTGCCCTTGACGGCAACAGCGCAGTCGGTCTCCTTGCCATCACCCCCGGAGCGCGGCCACGTGTCGAGGGAACGCTCGCCTTCGATCGGCTCGGGATCGATCCTTACATCGCGACGAACAGCGCTGCCGACCCAGCGACCGCAGCGATGCCGATGATCGATCAAGCGATCCTGAAGTATCTTGACGCGGACCTGCGCGTCTCAGCCGGCGACATTGTGGCTTCAGCCATCAAGCTCGGACGCGGCGGGTTTACCATCAGCGCCAAGGACGGCGTGCTTGCCGGCGAAATTGGCGAGCTTGAGCTTTGCGGCGGATCGGCGTCGGGGCGCTTCGGCATCGACATGATGCAGGGGACCGCTAAAGCCTCGCTGGTCGGCGACATCTCCGGCCTGACGATCGAAGGCTGCCTACAACAGGCTGCGCCGTTCAAAGGAGTTGGCAGCCTTAAGACCGAGATTTCCACCTCTGGCAGCAACTACGACGAGCTGGTCCGTGGGCTTTCGGGCACGCTGAAGGTCGACATGCAAAACGGGGCGGTGCCGGTTGATTTCTCTCGCCTGCTCACTTCGACTGCACCTCTCGACGGCGAAGGCTGGAACCGCGACAGCGAGACTTTGTTCGATTCGCTCAGTACCGATTGCCGCCTCGGTGCAGGCCATATTTGGTGCCAAATGTTCAGCATGCAAACACGCCGCGGGCTAATCTCCGGCTCTGGCGAGATCGATTTGGCGCAGCAGACGCTCGACTGGAATTTGTTCGTCGCCAGTCGCGCCACGCCGCTCAAGGCCTCGCAGCTCAGCACGGAGGCCCCGCCCCGGGTCTCGATACGAGGGTCTTTGTTGCAACCCATGATCCGGAGAGCAGACCGCCCAACCCTCGGCGAAGAATCGACGAGCCCGATGGCGACCCAGGTTTCGCCACGCTGATGCTTTTTGCGGGAAATGGCTTTGATTGAGACCAACACAGCGTCGGCGCGAGCCAAGCGCCAGAACCTCCGAATCCTTCCCATGGCTCGTGCCCTCGGCGTAGTTTGCGGGCTCGCATTGGCGCTTGCCATGAGCCTCACTACTGGCGCCAACGCGGGCGCCGAGGATACCGAGACGCTGAACGGCACGACGCTCAACATCGCGACCTGGGGCGGCGCCTATGGTCAGTCGCAGGAGATCGCCTATTTCGAGCCCTTCGCGAAGGAGACGGGAACCACGGTCACGACAGAGATCTATGACGGCTCGCTCGCCAAGATCAAAGAAATGATCGGCAGCTCGGACTCTGGTATCGATGTGATCGATGTATCCGGTGCAACGCTCGGCGCTTTGTGCAACGATGGTCTGCTCGAGACCATCGAAGCCTCTAGCCTTGGCGCCGCGCCCGATGGCCAAAGCGCAGAGCAGGATTTCCTCTCCGGCGGCATCTCCTCTTGCGGGGTTGCAAGCGTCGTCTGGTCTATGGCGATCGTCTTCGACCGCCAGGCCTTCTCCAAAGGCCAGCCCTCGCAAATTGCTGACCTGCTCGACACCAAGCGCTTCCCAGGTAAGCGCGCTCTGCCAAACGCGCCGCGCTACACGCTCGAGCTCGCGCTGCTTGCCGACGGCGTCGACCCTGCCGACGTCTACACTCAGCTTGCCACACCTGAAGGCGCGGACCGCGCTTTCAAGGCTCTCGACAAGATCAAGGACAACGTCCTTTGGTGGGACAACGCCCAGGACCCGATCTCCTGGCTGTTGGAAAAAAAGGTGTCTATGGCAGCGGGTTATAGCGGCCGCATTTTCCGGGCCGCTGTGGGCGGCCGGCAGCGGCTCGGGATCATGTGGGACGGTCAGATCTACGATCTCGATTTGTGGGCCATTCCCAAGGACGCCAAGAACAAGGACGGCGCCAAACGCTTCATCACCTTCGCCACGGACCCGGCACGGCTCGCTGCCCAAGCTCAGCTGATCGCCTATGGCCCCATGCGGAGATCCGCGGTCGCTTTGGTCGGAAAGCATCCGGTGATCGCGGTGGACATGAAGGATTTCCTTCCGACGGCACCTGACAATTTCAAAAAGGCGCTCCGCTTCGATGAGGCGTGGTGGAATCAGCACGGTGAGGAGCTTGCCAAGCGCTTCCAGGAATGGAAGCCGCCACCGCCACCTCCGGAAGCC
>DATFVO010000304.1:0-5361 GCA_035260265.1 Methyloceanibacter sp. | reverse complement strand
GCACCACGCCGCGATAAAGGCGCCCTACTGGCTCCGCCGGGGTGGAAGGGGACTGCAGCGACCGCGCAATAGTAGATTTGGCAACATGGAAGTTACCGAAACTCTTTCCGACGGCCTCAAGCGCGAATTTCAGGTCCAGGTGCCGGCAGCCGATCTCGCGGCGCGGGTCACCGAGCGCCTTGGCGAACTCAAAGACCGCGTCCGGCTGCGCGGCTTCCGTCCGGGCAAGGTCCCGGTCAACCACCTCAGGAAGATCTACGGCAAGGCGGTGATGGCGGAAACCATCGAGGCGGTCATCCGCGAGCTCAACGCCAAGATCGTCAGCGAGCGCGGCCTCAAGCTCGCCATGGAGCCCAAGGTCACGATTCCGAACGAAGCCACCGCGGTCGAGAACGTGATCGGCGGACAATCCGACCTCGCTTACACGCTCGCGCTGGAGATATTGCCCAAGATCGAGCTGGCGGATTTCCAAGGCATCAAGCTCGAGCGGCAGGTCGCAGAGGTCACGGACGCGCAGATCGATGAAGCGCTCGAGAAGATTGCCGAACAGAACCGACCGTTTGCCGCCAAGGCCGAGGGGGCGAAGGCCGAAAAAGGCGACCGCGCGGTTATCGACTTCGCCGGCAGGGTCGATGGTGCGCCCTTTGAAGGCGGCACCGGCGGCGACGTAGGGGTCAATATCGGAGCCGGGACTTTCATTCCCGGATTCGAGGACCAGCTCGTCGGCATGGCCGCCGGCGAAACCCGCGTTGTGAAGGTCACCTTTCCCGAAAATTACGTGAGCTCGCAGCTTGCGGGAAAAGACGCCGAATTCGACGTGACGGTGAAATTGCTCGAAGCACCGGGCAAGGTCACCCTCGACGATGCGTTTGCGAAATCGCTGGGTTTGGAATCGCTCGATAAACTCAAGGAGGCGATCAAAGCGCGCCTCCAGCAAGAGCACGCGGCGCTCAGCCGGCAGAAGCTCAAACGCCAGCTTCTTGACGAGCTCGACGGGATGCACGAGTTCGCGCTGCCTCCGACGCTGGCCGAGGACGAATTTCGCAACGTCTGGAGCGCGGTCGAGGGCGATCTCAAGGCGCAGGGCCGCACCTTTGCCGACGAGGGTACGACCGAAGAGAAGGCACGCGAGGAATACCGCGGCATTGCCGAGCGGCGGGTGCGGCTTGGCCTGGTGCTCGCGGAAATCGGCGAGAAGAACAAGATCACGGTGACCGAGGACGAGCTTACGCGCGCTATCGTCGAGCGCGCCCGCCAGATCCCCGGCCGCGAGCAGGAAGTCTGGGAGTATTACCGGAAGAATCCTGCTGCGGTGGCGGCCGTACGGGCGCCGATCTTCGAGGCGAAGGTGGTCGACTTCCTCATCGAGCTTGCCGCCATTACGGAGAAGCAAGTCTCGCGCGAGGACCTCCTCAAGGACGAGGAGGATGAAAAAGGCGCCGCTGGCCAATCGTAACGGAGTGGCAAGCCAAAACCGACCTGGCTGGCAACGGAGAAGGTTGGAGAATCTCTAAGGTCCTGGCGTTGCCGTCGCGAATCGTGGGTATAGGAACATGCGAGGAAAGCTTGGTGTCATAGCAGGGCTGTTGCGGCCGCAATCAAGCCTACGTTGCTCGTTCTGCGGCAGAGGCGCCGACCAGGTCGGGCGGCTTGTGGCGGGTCCGTCAGTATATATTTGTGACGAGTGCATCAAAACATGCGTGGCGGTGGTGGAGCAGCACGGCGGCTTCCCGCCCTCGCGAGCCGCCGAGCAGGACAGGTCGACCCATGCGTGATCCCTACGACACCTATATGAACACGCTCGTGCCGATGGTGGTGGAGCAAACCAACCGCGGCGAGCGCGCCTACGACATCTTCTCGCGGCTGCTCAAGGAGCGGATCATCTTTATCAGCGGCCCGGTCGAGGATGTCACGTCGACCCTCGTGGTCGCTCAGCTGTTATTCCTGGAAGCGGACAATCCGAAGAAAGAGATCGCGATGTACATCAACTCGCCCGGCGGCGTTGTGACCTCCGGGCTTGCGATCTACGACACCATGCAATTCGTGCGGCCGGCGGTTTCAACATTGTGCATCGGCCAGGCAGCCTCCATGGGCTCGCTGTTGCTCGCCGCCGGACACAAGGACATGCGCTTTGCGCTGCCCAATTCCAGGATCATGCTGCATCAGCCCTCCGGCGGCTTTCAGGGCCAGGCGACCGACATCATGCTGCATGCCCAGGAGATCCTGAACCTCAAGAAGCGCCTGAACGAAATCTACGTGAAGCATACCGGGCAGCCGCTCAAGAAAATCGAGGACGCGCTCGAGCGCGACTACTTCCTGACCGGCGAGATGGCGGTGGAGTGGGGGGTCGTCGACAAGGTCATCGATAAGCGGCCGGAGGACGCGTCCAAGGCCGCGTGAGCGTGCGCGCTAGGTAGCGTTCCGGCCTGGCCGGCAGGGGCGAGACCTGGCGACGGAGTCACCTCTGGTTGATTAATAAATTCTTGATTATGCCGTCACTACCGTGGTTCGCTAGGGGGGTGATTTGGCAAGGATGGCCCGGAAAGCGTGGAGACGTGTGACATTGGTGCTAAGGACTCTTAAAACAGCGCCTGTTATGGTTTTCGGCAAGGCGGCCGGTATGCCCGCGCAGCAGCCGGCCGACGGAGAGATGGAATGAGCAAGGTCGGCAGTGGTGAGTCGAAAAATACGCTCTACTGCTCCTTCTGCGGCAAGAGCCAGCACGAGGTGCGCAAGCTGATTGCCGGTCCGACCGTATTCATTTGCGACGAGTGTGTTGAACTGTGCATGGACATCATCCGCGAGGAGAACAAATCCTCGTTGGTGAAGTCGCGCGACGGCATTCCGACCCCCAAGGAGATCCGCAAGGTCCTCGATGACTACGTCATCGGTCAGGATCACGCCAAAAAGGTGCTCTCGGTCGCGGTGCACAATCACTACAAGCGCCTCAACCACCAGACCAAGCACAACGACGTCGAGCTCGCCAAGTCCAACATCCTGCTGATCGGTCCGACCGGATCCGGCAAGACGCTGCTGGCGCAAACGCTGGCGCGCATCCTCGACGTGCCGTTCACCATGGCCGATGCGACCACTCTCACCGAAGCCGGCTATGTTGGCGAGGACGTCGAGAACATCATCCTCAAGCTGCTGCAGTCGGCCGATTACAATGTCGAGCGCGCCCAGCGCGGCATCGTCTATATCGACGAAATCGACAAGATCAGCCGCAAGTCCGACAATCCCTCGATCACCCGCGACGTATCGGGCGAGGGCGTGCAACAGGCGCTGCTCAAGATCATGGAAGGCACCATCGCGTCGGTGCCCCCGCAGGGCGGACGCAAGCATCCCCAGCAGGAATTCCTGCAGGTCGACACCACCAACATCCTGTTCGTGTGCGGCGGCGCCTTCAATGGGCTTGAGAAGATCATCTCGGCGCGCGGGCGGTCGGCCTCGATCGGCTTCAGCGCCAAGGTTTTGGCGCCGGAGGATCGCAAGACGGGCGAAATCTTCCGCGAGGTCGAACCCGAGGACCTCCTGAAGTACGGCCTCATTCCTGAGTTCGTGGGCCGTCTGCCGGTCGTTGCCACGCTCGAGGACCTCGACGAGCCCTCCCTCAAGCTCATTCTCACGCAGCCAAAGAACGCGCTGGTCAAACAGTACCAGCGGCTGTTCGAGATGGAGTCGATCGATCTCACGCTTGCAGAGGAGGCGTTGAGCGCTATCGCGCGCAGGGCGATCGACCGCAAGACCGGCGCACGCGGACTGCGCTCGATCATGGAGGGCATCCTGCTCGACACTATGTTCGACCTGCCGAGCCTCGAAGGCGTGGAAAAGGTCGCAGTCTCGAAAGAAGTCGTCGAAGGCACTGCACGGCCGCTCTACATCTATGCCGACCGCGCTGACCGGGCGGACGACGCGAGCGCATCATAGGATGAGCCTTGCCCTGCCGCGTGCAAGACGTTGTCCGATGGGATGAAAAAATGTCCAAGAAAGAACTCATCCAATTCGAAGGCCTTGTGATCGAGATCTTGCCTGATGCGCGCTATCGCGTTCACCTCGATGCCGCTGCGAGGTCGTGGCCTACACGGCAGGCAAGATGAAGAAGAACCGGATCAAGACTCTGATTGGCGATCGTCTGACCGTCGAAATGTCGCCCTACGACGTCAGAAGGGCCGCCTTATCTTCCATCATAAGGACGAATCGGGGGACGGGCCGCCGTCCGCCCTTGCAGCGTCGCTGACGCACGATGATATCAGCGGCGTTTAGTCGAGACGTCAGGTCAGAAAGGGGGACAAGGCATGCGCTTCCACATTTTCAAGTCCGAGACAAGAAAAGGTTTGCACGCGTTCACCGGTGATCCCAATGGGGAGCAAACTTCCGCAGAATCATGGTCCGTGGTCCGTTACCGGGGTGATCGGACCGAATAGGTCTCCTCCCCATAACTTCTCACGTGATGCGATCGAAAAAGCAATCGATGCCGAGGGGTTTCAGTTGTGGCGTCTCGGCAGGAAGACGGAAGCCCAAGTCTGAGCGGCCTAACTGCATTTTTGATCTGGCATGGATGATGGCTCGTTTTTGATCCGAGCTCACCCACTAAACTACCCTGCACTCGCCGTACTTTTCTTTTTTTGGAGTAGGGTGCGCGTCGAGTTCTAATGCCAGCGGCAAATGACGTGCTGCAAGGTCGCCGCCTAAGGAGTTAGCAATGGGTCAGCCGGATTATAGACGCACAACCACTAACATTGACGTCCAGTTTGATCCACACGGAACCCGCGCATGGCTCTCTTGCGTGCTCGACGATGGCAAAATGCTGCTGCTCGCAACGGACCGCGTGACGCTTCAGGAACTATGCCGGCAGATACAGGAGAAATTGAACAGGTAGTGGGGGCCTGGACACCATGATGCTCGAAGCGATCAACCTGACCGGGTAGCCGGTAGAGTGTCATAAGTCGCGTCAATCACCTGCGCCGGGATTTGGCGAGAAGTATTGGAGTTTATCTGGCTTCCCCTCCCACTCCTTAGAGTCCGGCGGGGGCGCTTTTTTGACCGTAATATTTGGCCAGATTCTTGCGTACTCCGCATTCAGCGACACCCATTTCTCAAGCCCGGGTTCGCTATCAGCCTTGATGGCATCGACGGGGCATTCCGGTTCGCAAACGCCACAGTCGATGCATTGGTCAGGGTGGATGACGAGCATGTTCTCGCCCTCGTAGAAGCAGTCCACGGGGCACACCTCGACGCAGTCCATGGTTTTGCAGCGAATGCAGCTATCGTTGACGACGTAGGTCAATTAGGCGTCCTTCCCGCAGATTGCAGAGGTCGACTCACGTGTGCGATCGTTGTGCTCGCTCGTTGGCTGAAAAT
>DATFVO010000303.1:0-3283 GCA_035260265.1 Methyloceanibacter sp. | reverse complement strand
CTTCTATGAAGAGGGCGAGCGCGGCGTACTCCGCCAGGCCGTGCCGCATTGGCTCGCCACCCCCGACCTCGCTTCAGTCGTGGTGAGCTTCGCGCCAGCGCCTAGGCGCCTCGGCGGTGAGGGCGCGCTTTACGTGCGGCTGCGGCGCCCCGCCAATTGAGGCGATGCCTCCAGTCTTTCTTCCTACAAAATAAATTTGGACAAATCGGCGTTCTTAGCGAGGTCACCGACGTGGCTGCGCACATAGGCCGCGTCGATCACGATCTTCTCGCCGTGCTTGTCGGCGGCGTCGAACGAGATGTCGTCGAGAATACGCTCCATCACCGTGAACAGCCGGCGGGCGCCGATATTCTCGACGGCGGTGTTTACCTCGACGCCGATATCGGCGATGGCGTCGATCGCGTCTGTGGTGAATTCGAGATCGACGCCCTCGGTCTTCATCAGCGCAACGTATTGCTTGATGAGGCAGGCCTTGGGCTCGGTGAGGATACGGCGGAAATCCTCGCGCGTCAGCGCGCGAAGCTCGACGCGGATGGGAAGCCGGCCCTGAAGCTCGGGCAGAAGATCAGAGGGCTTGGCGAGATGGAACGCGCCTGAGGCGATGAACAGAATATGGTCGGTCTTGACCGGCCCATATTTGGTGCCAACCGTCGTCCCCTCGATCAAGGGCAAAAGATCGCGCTGAACGCCTTCGCGAGAGACATCCGCGCCGACGCGCTCGGAGCGCGCGCAGATCTTGTCGATCTCGTCGAGAAACACGATGCCGTTGTTCTCGACGTTCTTGATCGCTTCCTGCACTATCATGTCGTTGTCGATCAGCTTGTCGGACTCTTCGCTCATCAGAATCTCGAAAGAGTCGCGCACGGTAACCTTGCGTGGCTTGGTGCGCGTGCCGAACGCTTTGCCAAGCACATCGCTCAAATTGATCATTCCGACTTGGCTGCCTGGCATGCCAGGAATTTCGAACGACGGCATGGTCGGCGTATCGGTCACCTGAATCTCGATCTCCTTGTCGTCGAGCTCTCCGGCGCGCAAGCGCCTGCGGAAGGCCTCACGTGTTGAGATGGCGGCCCCTGCCCCGACCAGCGCATCGATCACGCGCTCCTCGGCATTGAGCTGAGCCTTGGCCGAGACTTCTTTCCGCTTAGCGTCGCGCACGAGCCCGATACCAGCTTCGAGAAGGTCGCGGATGATCTGATCGACGTCACGGCCGACATAACCGACCTCGGTGAACTTGGTGGCCTCGACCTTGATGAACGGGGCGCCCGCGAGCTTCGCCAGCCTCCGCGAGATCTCGGTCTTGCCCACGCCGGTCGGGCCGATCATCAGGATGTTCTTGGGCAGCACCTCCTCGCGCATCTCGTCGTTGAGCTGTTGGCGGCGCCAGCGATTGCGTAAGGCGATGGCGACCGCGCGCTTTGCGTCGCGCTGGCCGATGATGTGGCGGTCGAGCTCCGAGACGATCTCGCGGGGTGAAAAGCTAGTCATGAGTCTTACGCGCTACTTCGATGCGTCGAGGGTTTCGACGACCACCTCATCATTGGTGTAAACGCAAATCTTGGCGGCAATGGCCATGGCCTTGCGGGCGATCTCCTCTGCGCCGAGCGGGCCATCGAGTAGTGCGCGAGCGGCAGCAAGCGCGTAAACGCCGCCTGATCCGATGCCCATCACCGCATCATCGGGCTCGAGCACATCGCCGGTGCCGGTGAGCACCAGGCTCTCGCCGGCGTCGGCCACAATCATCATCGCTTCGAGACGGCGCAAGTAACGGTCAGTGCGCCAGTCC
Source organism: Methyloceanibacter sp. (assembly GCA_035260265.1). GTDB lineage: Bacteria > Pseudomonadota > Alphaproteobacteria > Rhizobiales > Methyloligellaceae > Methyloceanibacter. The sequence goes on along the minus strand of DATFVO010000303.1, from coordinate 1,497 downwards.
TTAGCAAGCTCGACGGCTGCGCGCTTGAGCTGGTCGGGAAAGCGCTCGAGCTTGGTCTCCAGCCGCTCGAACAGGGTGAAGGCGTCGGCGGTCGAGCCGGCAAAGCCGACAATGACATTGCCGTTGCCGACCCGGCGCACCTTCCGCGCAGTGCCCTTGATGATGGTCTGACCGAGCGTGACCTGGCCGTCGCCGGCGATGACGACTTTGCCGCCCTTGCGGACGGTCAGAATCGTGGTGCCGTACCAGGTGTCGGGAGAAGAGTGGGATGGACCCATTGCTCACGCGATATCGGAACAAAGGCGCCGTTCGTCAAGCTATTGAGACGTTAACGCTCTGATAGCACTCCCAGGCCTGCTCGCGTATAAGCGGGCTGCGCGAGGAAGCGAATTGCTAACGCCCTTGCGCTAGTGTGGCTCGAATGCAGAAGCACAGCAAAGAGACCGAGGCGCGGCGGGCGGCAGTCAAGCGCCGCACCAAGGAGACCGCGATCACGGCGTCCGTCGACCTCGACGGGACTGGCGCCTATGACGTCGCGACTGGGGTCGGCTTTCTCGACCACATGATTGAGCAGCTCGCGCGCCACTCCCTGATCGACATTACCCTCAAGGCCGACGGCGACCTCCATATCGACCAGCACCACACGACCGAGGATTCCGGCATCGCGCTCGGCCAGGCCTTGGCGAAGGCGCTCGGTGACAAGAAGGGCATCGCCCGCTACGGCTTTGCCTATCTGCCGATGGACGACACCCTCACAAGGGTTGCGCTCGATATCTCGGGCCGATCTTACCTCGTGTGGAAGGTCGCCTTCACCCGCTCCAAGGTGGGGGAGATGGATACCGAGCTATTCAGGGAGTGGTTCCAGGCCTTTGCCCAGCATGGCGGGCTTACTCTGCATGTCGAGACGCTATACGGCGAGAACAGCCACCATATTGCCGAGACCTGCTATAAGGCGCTCGCCAAGGCGCTCCGTCAGGCCATTGCCATCGACGAGCGCCAAAAGGGCAGCGTGCCCTCGACCAAGGGCCAGCTCTAGAGGCTTTCGATTCATTGACTGAAGGGGCAGCGTGAGGCGCCGTGACCGTCTATTCCGTGTATGAGCCGAGCAGCGATGCGGCAGACCTCGCCTTGCGCGCAGACCGGCTTGCCTTCGTCAAGGAGGGCTTCTCGTGGATTGCCTTCTTGGTCCCGGCGCTGTGGCTTTTCTTCTACCGCATGTGGCTCGAGCTGATCGTCTTCTTGGTGGGCTTCGCTGCCCTCGAATTGGCGTTTGGCACGAGCGACCAGGGCAAGACGCTGTTCGGCTGGGTAAGCCTTGCGCTTTTCCTGCTGTTTGCCTTCGAGGCCAACGATCTCCGTGCGGCTTCCTTGGAGCGCCGCGGCTATCGGCTGGTCGGCTTGGCAAGCGGGCGGGACCGCGGCCAGGCTGAGTTGTCGTTCTTCCGCACCTGGCTCCCCGAGCAGGAGAAACAAGCGCGCACGCCGGACCGCGCACCC
>DATFVO010000302.1:0-2821 GCA_035260265.1 Methyloceanibacter sp. | reverse complement strand
GTCGCCAAGCTTGCGCTCTATGCCACCGGCGGAGAGAGCATCAGCGAGGACGACGTCGACGCGATCGTGGGCGATGCAGCGGAGACTGCGCTTGAGAATTTCGTCTATGCGGCGAGCGCCGGCGATGCAGCGATTGCGCTTCGCGAGCTGCAACGTCTTTCCGCCGCCGGCACCGACAATGCCGCAGCGCTCGCCGCGCTTGGGCGGCACTTCACGCAGCTCCATCGCGTGGCATCAGCGCAAGCCGGCGGCGGCAGCTTCAAGGATGCTGTGAAGTCTCTCAGGCCCCGCCCCCATTTCAAGCGCGAGCCCATGTTTCTCGCGCACTGCAAGCGCTGGGGCGCGACGCGGCTTGCGCAGGCTCTGCCGCTCATCCAGGACGCGATCAGGCGCTCGCGCAAATCGCCCGACCTCGAAGGCCCGTTTGCCGAGCGCCTTGTGCTCAAGCTCGCCTCGCGCATTTGACGCCGGCGCCGCGGGTTGTATGTATGCCTCGGCCAGCCCTTACAGTCGTCATGGCCGGGCTTGGCCCGGCCATCCACGATTTTCCTTGTCATTCCCGCGAAAGCGGGAATCCAATAAGCCCTGTCTTCATAACTAACTGACGGCGGTGGTTACTGGATGCCCGCGTGCGCGGGCATGACAGAAAGATGAGTTGGGGAGAGGCATGAGCGAGAAGAACAGAAGCAGCGACAACGCGCGCGACAAGCTCTTCGCGTTTCTCAAGGAGCGCGCGTTCCGCCGCGGAAAGGTCGTGCTCGCCTCGGGTCGCGAGAGCAATTTCTATTTCGACATGAAGCCGGCGATGCTCGATCCCGACGGAGCGAACCTGCTGGCCGAGCTCATCTTACAGGAGCTGCAAGGCGTGAAGGCAGACTGCATCGGCGGGCTGGAGATGGGCGCAGTGCCGCTGATCGCACCGGTCGCCATGTGCAGCCCCGACTTCGGCCGGCGTCTTGCTGGCTTCTTCGTGCGCAAAACGGTGAAGGATCACGGCACCAAGAAGCGCATCGACGGCGCGGAAATCGCTGGCAAGACCGTGGTGATCCTCGAGGACGTGACCACGACCGGCGGCTCTGCCATGGAGGCGGTTAAGGCAGTGGAGGACGCCGGCGCCAAGGTCGCACTCGTGCTGTCGATCCTCGACCGCGGCGAAGGCGCTGCCGACCTCTATGCCAAGGCCGGCGTTCCGTTCAAATCTCTCTTCCGCGCCGAAGAATTCCTCGCCGTCGCTTAATTCACTCTCAGAGCTAGCAACCCCACAAACTTGTCATGGCCGGGCTTGTCCCGGCCATCCACGATCTTGCATCATTGCCCGGCTTGACCGGGCAATCCAGTAATCGTCGCCGTTCAGGATGACGAAGTCCGGTTGTTACTGGATTCCCGCTTTCGCGGGAATGACCTGCATTTGCAGCGGAAGTGCGGGAGTGCGTCCATCGTTGCGAAAATAGATCGCGCTGACTGCGGAATATTGGCTGGGGAAGTGATCGGCCACTATTCCCGCCGTATGGCTTCCAGGAACAGGCTTATCGAGCAATATCCGCCGGTCTGGTAGCACGGACAATGGGCAATTCCATTCCAAGGGCGGCGTGTGCGCTGAGATCGGCGGCGTCCGCAGCCTTCCTAGCGGCGTCGGCAGATTCCTTAGTTACCACCCACAGGTCTCTTGTGATCTGGACGAGTTTTATAGTGAAGGCCGCGAGCATTTTCGCGAATGGAGGGATCGGCCCTCACCGTGACCTCCGCAGCAGGCGCTGGCGCAGGTCCTCAAGCTGGTCGAGCGTGGTGTAGCGGATCCTGAGCTCGCCCCCCTCTCCCTTCCCCTTCTTGATCTCGACGCCGAGCCCAAGCGCCTCAGCAAGCTCGGCCTCGGCCGCACGCGTGTCGGCGTCCTTGCTCCTGCTCCGTTTCGGCTTAGGACTTTTTTCCTGCGTAAGCGCCTCGATGTCGCGCACTGTTAAGCCTTCGTTAACAATGCGGAGCGCGAGCGCCTCGGCGTCGGCGCGGCCGATCAGGGCGCGCGCGTGGCCTGCGCTCAACTGACCAGACCGCACCATCTCCTGCACGCGGTGCGGCAGCTTGAGCAGGCGAAGCATGTTGGCGAGGTGGCTCCGGCTCTTGCCGATGACCTTGGCGAGGTCCTCTTGCGTGTAGCCGTGGCCATCCATGAGCAGCTTGTAGCCCTCGCCCTCCTCGATTGCGTTCAGGTCCTCGCGCTGCACGTTCTCGATGATGGCGAGCTCGACGGCCTCCTGGTCGGTGAGCTCGCGCACGATGACCGGCACTTGATGCAGATTGGCGAGCTGCGCCGCGCGCCAGCGCCGCTCGCCGGCCACGATCTCGAAGCTCTCCGCATCTGTGAGCGACGGACGCACCACGAGCGGCTGCACCAGCCCGCGCTCGCGGATCGACGCAGCAAGCTCATCGAGCTGGGCCTGCGAGAAGTTCCGCCGCGGATTGAAACGCCCAGGCTTGATCGAAGCGAGAGGCAGGCTCCGCTGGTCCTCCGCCGCACCGCTGATGAGCGAGGCCAAGCCCCTCCCCAGCCTATTCCGTTGCGCGCCAACCGACATGGAAGCCTCCTCCCCTTTGATTCGCCGATAGATGATCATGCCGCACGCATCCGCCGCTCGCGCTCGATCACCTCTGATGCGAGCTGGATGTAAGCCTGGCTTCCCAGGCAGCGATAGTCGTAGAGCAGCACCGGCTTGCCGTGCGACGGCGATTCGGCCACGCGCACATTGCGCGGGATCACCGTGGTGTAGACCTTCTCGCCGAGCACGCGGCGCACGTCGTCGACCACCTGGTCGGACAGGCTGGT
>DATFVO010000301.1:0-2220 GCA_035260265.1 Methyloceanibacter sp. | reverse complement strand
TGTGGAGTCTCAACAGGTTGTCCTCGGTCAGGCCGAGTCTGGAGATGGGCGGCATTCGTCCGATACTGGCATGAGGTCGATGCCAGTTGTAGCGGTGCATGAAGAAGGGCAGCTCCTGGGCGCGCTGTTTGGAGTTCAGATAGGCTCGGGCATAGGCCCATTCTCGTAACGATGTCTGGATGAAGCGCTCGGCCTTACCGTTGGTGCGCGGTGTATAGGGCTTCGTACGGATGTGCTTGAGCTTGAGGCGCCGGCAGGCCCTGGCGAAGGCACGGGATCTGTAGCATGAGCCGTTGTCGGTCATGACGCGCAGGACGGTGATGCCGAGGCTCTTGTAGTAGGCGACGGCGGCCTTGAGGAAGGCCACGGCACAGCGCCCGCGCTCGGTCTTCATGATCTTGCTGAAGGCCACGCGCGAGGTGTCGTCGATGCAGACATGGAGGAACTCCCAGCCGACGCCGCGGCTGTTGCTCTGACCCTTACGGTCGCCGGTGATGCGGTGGCCTATCTGATTGAACTTGCCGAGCTTTTTGATGTCGAGATGGATCATCTCGCCGGGCTGCTCGCGTTCATATCGCCGGGGTGGCCCGGCTGGCTCCAGGGCGCTCAGCTTGCTCAGCCCCAGGCGCTTGAGCACACGGCTCACCGTCGCCGGCGAGACGCCGACAGTGGTGGCGATCTCCTTGCCCGGCATGCGCTGGCGGCGCAGGCTTTCGATGCGCTCGATCACCTCTGGCGGGGTCGGCTTGCGCAGCCGATGCGGCCGCGAGCTGCGATCCTGTAGCCCGACCAGGCCTTCCTGCTCGAGGCGATCACGCCATTTGCGGCCCGTGCGAGGGCAAACGCCTGCGGCGTCACTGGCGGCCTCCGGCGTTTGCCCACCAAGAATCATTTTGGCCAACCGCTCTCGACCATGCGGTGTCAGGCGGGCATTCTTATGGATGTCCATTCGGCTCTCCCCCAAGGAACGTTGACGTCTCGACAACATCAGCTTCCTCGGCTTGAGCCGGATGGACAACCTATTGAAAGCTCACATCTAGAGGCCGCGCAGGCAGTCGCTGAAACTGAGCACGCCGCGATGCAGCGCATCCTTCGGCGGGAGCCGCGACGGCCGCGGTCCGGTCAAGCAAGCCAACCGCACGTCGCTCGGGCTCATGCCGAACTCTCGTCGGAAGGCGCGGCTGAAACTCGAAGCATCGGCGAAGCACAACGCCTCGGCGACCTTCGCAACGGGCAGGAGGTTGGTCGCATCGCACAGCAGCGTGAAGCCTTCGGACAGCCGTTGACGCTGGATATAGTGAGCCACGCCGCCCTCGCCTTCGAGCAGGCGATAGAGCTGCGAGCGCGACGTAGCCGCCTCGCGGCAAAGCTTGTCCAGCCCGAGCGAAGGCGAATGCAGATGCCTCCGCACCGCCCGCCGCACGCGTTCTCTCAGGGTCAGATCGATGGGTTTTTGCGCGAACGCCAGCCGATCGGCCGAGGGCGTAAGGCAGGCACCCACCATCGCCTCGACCGCGGTCACGAGGCCCGATCCATCTTCGGGCGCCAGATCGGGAAGGCGGCTCACCAGCAAGCTCAGGTAGTCCGCCAGCAACTTGCCCTCGGGTGTCGAGAACACCGTACCAATGGCTGCATCCAACAAGGCCGCGATGCCGAGGAAGCTGTCGCGCGAGAGGTAGAAGAAGGATCGGACCAGATCCCGATCGCTTCGCGTGCTCGCCATCTCGTCGGCCATCGAAAAGATGAACGGAACACCGGCAGGCACCGTCACCGAAGAGCCGCGTACGTTGTACTCGACGGCCCTACCCTTGTTGACGGCGATGACCCAGTGGTCGACCGGATTGCGACGGATGACCGCCTTCGTCCTTTCGGTGTGAAGCGGCGGGGCAGAGACGCGGCTGACGCCGAGGCCTCCCAGCTTCCAGTTCAGATGCGTCGCGGGAAATGCCTTGTCGACGGGCCGGCGAGGGCGGATGACGTCGAAGACCGAGCCGTGCCACACGCACCACGCTTCGAGCTGTTCGCGCCCGGGCAATAACTTCGTCGTGAACTCTGACGGTAACATCGGACCCTCCTGCGCAGGGAGGACGCCCGCCGTGCAACGGGTGGAGGAGCTTCCGCCGTACGCTCGACTTTAGCTCAACCTTCCATATGCGAAAGTGCAGATCACAGAGCCGCCGTCTGCAGATTGCGACCGCAAACCGTCAGCCGATCGAGGCG
>DATFVO010000300.1:0-12361 GCA_035260265.1 Methyloceanibacter sp. | reverse complement strand
TGTGCCGGCAGGGTCGACAAGGCGCCGTTGAAGGAGCCAACCGGCGTGCGTGCCGCGCTCACGATGACAATCTCTTCGTCTTTCATACCGATCTCCAACTCCGGAAGGGACCAAGGTCATAACTTAGTGATTCTGTCTATGGAAGCCTACGGGTGGCCATTCATTAAGGCTCTCGGCAAAGCCTCTGGTGCTTTGCACAAGGAACGTGGTACTGATTTCGCAGTTGCGGCATAAAGCAACCTTGGGTCGGGGATCCAAGGAGTAGGAGCACTCAAGACGTGGCAAGGGACGCGGAACAGGATAGCCGGCCGGTCATCATCAAGAAGTACGCGAACCGTAGGCTCTACAATACCGACACAAGCACCTATGTGACGCTCGAAGACCTCGCCGAGATGGTCCGGTCTGAGCGCGATTTCGTGGTCTACGACGCCAAGACCGGCGAAGATCTCACTCATTCCGTCCTGACACAGATCATCGTCGAGCAGGAGAGCAGGGGCACCAACCTCCTGCCCATCGGCTTCCTGCGGCAACTGATCCGCTTCTACGGCGACAGCATGCAGAAGCTCGTGCCGAGCTATCTCGAGTTCAGCCTCGATTCGCTCACCCGCCAGCAGGAGCAATACCGGCGGCGCTTTGCGCACGCCTTTGGCACCGCGGCTTTCGAGGCGATGCAGGAGCAGGTGCGCAAGAATTTCGCGACCTTCGAGCGGGCGCTCGGCCTGTTCAGTCCTTTCACCAAGAGCGACGCGCCGGAAAGCAATATCCAAGGCGAGACAACCGAGACCGGGGAGGCCAAACCCGCCAACAGCAAGCCTGCCGAGGATGAGATCGCCACGCTAAAGGCCGAGCTCTCCGCCATGCAGCAGCGGCTCGAGCAGCTCTCCCGCCGCTCCTAAGCTTCATCCAATAACGCGAAAGCGAGTTAGGCCGCGTGAGCGGCAGCAACCCGGCGCATGTGCGCCGCGGTCAGATCGGCCTCGACCTGGGCACGATCTTCAGCGGTCTCGGCCAGAAGGTGGATATGCACCTCGTTGGCCCCGATCTTCGCGCCCTGATGGCGGAGATGGGCAAGGTTCAGCGTATCGGCATCATCCTTGGTCTGACCGAAAGCGAGTGCCACGCGGATCCCGTTGTCATAACGGCGAACGAGGATGTAGTTGGCCCGCGGCAGGGCAGGGCAGCCGATCAGCGTGTAGACGCTGTGCAGATAGCGGCGGCCAGAGGCCCCGCGCCAATAATGGAAGGCCTGGTCGAATACCGCCTCAGAGCAGACAACTGCTGGCTCGTCGGCCGGGCCCCAATGGTTACCCTCGACTTGCACTTTGTGCATCCACATGGGTTGGAGCCCCGTTAACCAGTAAATCGCCTGTCAAATGGGTTGACGTATGGCGATTTCAAGACAGCACCACGATTCTCTAGAACAAAGATGGAACATCCGCCCGCGATGAGTCAAGCATTCAAAGGTTAACGGCGGCAGAACTGGCTGGTTCCTTGGCTTTTACCTCGGCCAAGAGGCGGTTCGAGGCGGTCTCTATCGACTCGATGAGTCGCGACAGAAACTCGCTCTTGGGCAGGCCGGGCGGAATCGGGTCGAGGAACTCGACCACAATCGTTCCCGGCCTTCTCAGGAGGCTTCGCCTCGGCCAGAACAGGCCTGAGTTGAGTGCGACAGGTACGCAGGGGATGCCCAGCGCTTCATAAAGCAGAACGACACCGGTCTTATAGTCGGGAGGTGCCCCAGGCGGCCGCCGCGTCCCTTCCGGGAAGATGATGATCTCACGCCCGTCGACCACGCGCTTCCTGGTTTCCCGCAGCATGGCGCGAAGGGCCGCCGGCCCCTTATCGCGATCGACCGGGATCATCTCGAACTTCTTCGAGAACCATCCGTGGAACGGGATCCAGAACAGCTCGCGCTTCATCAGAAGCGCCGGATCGCGAAACAGAGGGATCAGCGCAAAAGTCTCCCACGCCGACTGATGTTTCGAGGCGACGAGACAAGCGGTCCTGGGCAGCTTGTCGTGACCTCTCACCTCAAGCTTGAGGCCGACGATGTGCCGGAGGAGAAACAATTCGAAATGCGCGTGGTTGGCGAGCGCAGCCATGGCCCACGAGCGCGGGGCAAACAGCAGAGGACTGCCGAGAACGACATAGAGCGCCGTCGTCACATAGAACAGAAGATTGAACAGGAGCGAGCGCGCCATAAGACTGAAGGGCTATTACGGCTCTGGCAAGTCCATCGACCCGGTGCCGCTAGAAAGCAACGCGCGGAGCAAATTGGTGGCTCCGAGCCGCCCGAGCGCCGGCAGATATTTCAGATATTCGGACAGCAAGAGCTTGGTCGTGCCGGGATAGGCCCACCACGGCTCGAGATGCACGTTGTTATCGACCACGGCGTAAGGGATGAGGGTGACGCCCGGCATGACTCGGCCAAGCTCCGCGAGCGCGCGCGGCATGTGGTAGTTCGAGGTGACCACGATGATCGTGTAATATTTGTGAAGCGCGGCCCACTCGCTGGTCTCGGTGGCGTTGTCGATGGTGTTGCGCGCCTCCTTGTCGATATCGACGCAGCAGGCGAAATACTGGTCGCCTTGGCTTGCCAAATCCTTGAGCTCATCGGTGGTCACGGTGCGATTGACGCCGGTGATCAGGACGCGCTTAGCCTGCCCTTGCGCGAGCAGCTTCATCGCCCGGTCGATGCGGGCGACGCCTCCAGTCAGCACGGCGATACCGTCGGCCTTCTGCTTCGGCGATTTCTGTTCGCGCTCGATGCTGTTGGCAAACACCACGAAACCGATGATCAGCATCACCAACAGCAAGAGCAGGAAATCGAAGATGAGCCGGACGCCGCCCACGAAGCCGCTGAAGCGCTGGAAGCGCTCGGGACCTTCTTCCACTTCCTCCCTCACCATGTACTCCTACGCTTCTTAGGCGGCGCAAGAATAGGCACAAATCGCGGCTGCGCGAAATCGCCATTGCTCATGCGTTGCGGAGTGAGAGAGCCGGATCAGGCGTACGACTTCAGCACGCGGATGACACAGAGTCGCGAGGTGATCATGCAAAGACAAGCCACAACGATGACCACCAGCACGCACAGAAAATAGCCAGGAAGATCAAGCTCTCCCGAGCCGATCAGCCGCTGCGTCTCGGCAGCGGTGACGGTGCTGGCGCCGAGCATGTGGGTCGCAAGCGGCAGCAGCAGGAAGGCGATCGCGGCGGCAACCGCGCCCATCAGCCCGGCGCGGACGCCGAGCCCCAAGAAGTGCCGCTCGAACTCGCTGCTGATGAAGCGCTCATTGGCGCCGACGAAATGCAGCACCTCGATGATCTCGCGATTCGAGGCCATGGCGCTTCGCGTCGCCGACACGATCACAGCGATGGTCGCCGCCGCGACCAGGCCAAGCACGGCGATGCCGCCAAGCGCGGCGGAGCGGGTCAGCGTGCGGATCTCGGCCTGCCAGCGGCGATGATCGTCGAGCGTGACGCCTTCAAAGTTCTGCGACAGCGCCGTCTTGATGAGATCGATGTCGGGAGGATTCGACCGGTCGATCTCGACCGCGATCAGCCGCGGGATGGGCAACGCTTGAAGCGCGCTCGACTGACCGAGCCAAGGCTCGAGCAGCTTGGCAGAGTCCTCTGCGGTCAGCGGCTTTACCTCGGTGATCCCCTTCTGCTTAGCGAGGAAGAGCGAGACAAGCGTCATCTTCTTCTCGATGTCGGCCTCGTTGACGGGATCGAGCTCAACGGTGATCTCGCTAGAGATGTCGTTGACCCACGCCTGCGCGGACTGATTGATCATGTACACGGCGCCAGCGGTCAGGCAGGCGAGGAACGACATGATGGCGATCACCACGGTGAGCGCGTTGCCTGCAATCGAGGCCAACGGCACGATCGGCGACTGCTTGCTCTGGAAGCGGGCAGGGAGCCGCGCGGCAAGCCCGACCGGCAACAGTCCGGTCAGAAGGTTCGTCCATGGGTAGTGCCTGATGTCGGAGAAGAAGGTCATGAGCGTTCAGCGCACATGCAGATGGCCGTTGTGGAGCATGAGCCGCGGCGCATTGAGCTGGTCCATCAGGGCATAATCGTGGGTCGCGATGATGATCGAGGTGCCGAGCCGGTTGAGCTCGACGAACAGGCGAAGCAGACGGTTGCCGATGACCGGATCGACGTTGCCCGTGGGCTCGTCGGCAAGCAGCAGCTCAGGGCGGCCGATCACCGCGCGCGCGATCGCCGCACGTTGCTTCTCGCCGCCCGACAGGGTCTCGGGATAGGCGTTGATGCGCTCGCCGAGCCCGACCCAGCGCAAGAGGTCGGTCACGTCCTCGCGGTAGTCGGACTCCTTCTTGCCCATCACGCGCAGCGGCAGCGCTACGTTCTCCCAGGTGGTGAGATGGTCGAGCAGCCGGAAATCCTGGAACACGATGCCGATACGCCGCCTGAGCTCTGATCGGCCGCCAGCCGAGAGGTCAGATACATTCTCGCCTAACACGAAAATGAGCCCCCTGCTCGGCCTGAGCGACATGAAAAGGAGCCGCAAAAGCGTGGTCTTGCCGGCGCCCGATGGTCCGGTCAGGAAGTGAAAGGACCCGGGAAGCACGTGGAAGGTGACGTCGCGCAAGATTTCGGGGCCAGAGCCATAGCGCAGCCCGACATTGTCAAAGCGAATCACCCAGGTTCCCTAAGCCTCTTAACATTGCGGAAGATAGGCACTTTATGCTGAACTCGGGCTCCGGTATCAATGGATTTGGGCAAGGGCATGGGGCCCAGGGCAAATCCTAAGATAGCGAGCCGTTCTGGCTGATTTCGATGGCAACACTGATCATCTGCCCGGTCTGCGAGACGCGCTACGAGGTCAAGGCGGCGTTCCCGCCTGAGGGCCGCAAGGTCCGCTGCTCGAAATGCGGCCATGTTTGGCAGGCGCAACCGGTGGCAAGCGCGCCGGAGCCTGCGCCGGCCGTAGCGGCTCCGTCGGGCCAGCCATTTGCGCCGAAGCCTGCACCGGCACCTAAGCCCAAGGCGAAGCCAGCGCCAGCTCCTGCGAGCGCAAGCCCGAGCTTCAGCGCCTTCCCAGGCGTCGAGCAACCTGCACCGCCTCCGCCTTCACCAGAGCCGAGCCTCACCGATCGCCTGTCCGAGACAACAGCCGACGCCGAATTCGATGTCGGCGACGACCTTGCCGCCCAGGTCGCGCAGATCAACGCCGAGGCAGCCGCAGAACCTCCGCCGCAAAAATCTGGAGGCATTTTCGGAAGGCTCGCGGCGCGGCGCTCTGCCAAGGCACCCCCACCCGAGCCAGCCACCGCGAAAAGCGACACTGCAACAGTCGACGCCGCTATTTCAGATGCCGCCATGACCGATGAGGGGCTCGACCCTGCCCTGGTCGCTGCCGCGATGGCCGGCATCGACGACAAGACCCTTCCCGGCGATAGGCCAGCGCGCAAGAAGCTCTCCCCCGTCACCCTCGGCTGGGCTGCACTTGGGTTGCTTGTCGCGCTCATTCTCGGCGCTTTGATCTTCGCGCCCTCGGCGGTGACATCTGTCCTGCCGGGAGCCTCACGCCTATACGCCATGTTCGGCGGCGGCGGTGGCGGCGAGGCCGGGGGGCTAGCCTTCGAAGGCGTCCGTTACGGCTGGACCAACCAGGACGGCCAGACCGTGCTCGAAGTGCAGGGCGACGTGGTCAACACCAGCTCGTCTCCGGTCGACGTTCCGACCGTGGTGATCGCACTCAGGGACGAGAGCGGCGCAGAAATCTCGGAATGGACGACCGAGGTCGGCGAGCAGGAGCTTGCTGCCGGCCAGCACGCGCCCTTCTTGAGGCAGATCCCTTCGCCGCCGAGCAACGTCCGCAGCGTCAAGGTGCGCTTCGCCAAGGCCGACTAGGATCATGGCGGAGACGGCTGCGGCGCTCGATATCAAGCCGCTGTTCAGCGCCGAAAGAATCTCCGAGCGGGTGGAGCAGCTCGCGCGCGCGATCGCGACGGCGCGGCTCAAGGACCCCATCATCGTTGCGGTGCTGAAAGGGAGCTTCATCTTCGCCGCAGACTTGATCAGGGCGCTCCACCGGCATGGGTTCAAGCCCGAGGTCGATTTCATGTTTCTTGCAAGCTATGGCACCGGCACGCATTCGAGCGGAGAGGTCGAGGTGTTGCGCGAGGTGGAGAGCAAGCTTGAGGGCAGGGACGTGGTGATCGTCGACGATATTTTCGACTCCGGCCGAACGCTCGCCTTCGCCAAGGCGTTAGTCGAGGCGCGCGGCGCCCGCTCGGTCAGGACTTGCGTGCTGCTCGACAAGCAGGTGCCGCGCGCGGCGGCGATTGCCCCGGATTTCACCGGGTTTCGCTGTCCGCCGGTGTTCGTGGTGGGCTACGGCATGGACCTCGCCCATCGCTATCGCGAGCTTCCCTTTATCGGGCAGGTGACAGACAGATGACCGCGCTCACTCTCATCTTTGCCATCGTCGGCGCGATCATTCCGCTGATCGTGATCGTCCAGGCCTTCCGCTCCAGAGCGCAAGACCGCTGGCCCGAAGGCGTGCTGGTCGGCATCTATCTCGGGGTGCTCGGCTCGATCAGCGTGATCGCGCTTCTCGCCCTGTTCGGCGACTAGAACGGCTTGATCAGGCGCTCCAGATAGTCGAGCTCGATGGTCGGCCGCGATGGATCGCCGAGCCGGCGACGAAGCTCGTCGAGAACCTCGCGTGCGCGCTGAATGTCGATCTCGTCGGGCACTTTCACCGAGAGTCCAAGGTCCGGCCGGTTCGAGCGATCAGGCCGTCCAAGCGGATCGCGGCCATTATTGCCCGGCCCTTGACCGGCTTGCGCCTCGCCGTTCTGCATCATCTGCTCGGCCATCGACTGCGCGCCTTTCCGCAAGCGGTCGAGCGCAGCGGTTTGGGACTGCGTGGCGCTTTCGAGATCGCCCTGACCGAGCTGCTCTCTCGCGTCCTTCATCGCATCCTGCGCGCCCTGGAACTCGCTCGGAGCGTCGGCGCCTTCGACGCGGAAGCGATCGATCAGGCCTTGCAGCGTTTTGCGCAATTCCTCTTGGCGCTGGGCAAGGTCGCTATGCTGGCCGGGCTGGCCTTGAGGCTGCTCGCCCGTCTCGAGTTGTCCAGGCTGCCGCGGCTTGCCTCGCCCGCCAGACGGGCCCTGCGTCTTCGAGCCGCCTTCATTCTCGCCCGGCACCTCGAACAAAGGCGCCATACTGAGGCCGTTGCCGAAATCCATCGGCTGCCCGGGAGGACTCACCTCGAACTGCCCGGCCTGATTCTGATCGCCGCCGGAATTCTGCTGCTGCTCGCGCTTGGCCTTGAACGTGTCGTCGAGCAGCTTCTGCTGCTTCGACACCAGGTCGCTCAAATCCTTCATCATGCGGCCAGCGCGCTGCTGTTGCGGGTTATCGGCGAAGTTGCCGGTTTGCAGCCGGTCGAGGATGTCTTTGAGCTCCGACAGCATGCGCTCGGCGAGATCCTTGGAGCCGGACTGCGCCAGGTTCTCAATGTTCTTGAGGAGCTTATCGAGGTCCTGCTGGGAGACGAGCTGGTCGCCGTTTTGTTGCTGCGCCTGCTCGGGCATGTTGCCCTTGTTCTGCTGCTGCGAGGCGAGGGCCTGCAGGTAGCGCGACAGAGCATCGCGGAGCTCATCGACCAGGCGCTTGATCTCCTCAGGCGCGGCATTCTCCTTCAGCGCCTCAGATAGCGCATCCTGCGCCGCCTTCACGTTGCGCTCAGCCTCCGGCAGGTCGCCGTCCTCGATCCTAAGCGCCACGTCCCAAAGCTGGTCGACCACGCTTGCGATGCTTTGCCGCGAATCATCGTTATGCAGGCGCCAGTAGGCGTCGCGCAGCGACAGATAGACGAAGCTGTCATCGATGACCTTGTCCTCGCCCAAGGTCAGCGCCTCAAGCGCGCGGGCCACGACGTCGGACGAAGCAGGATCGCGCACGAGCTTCTTGCGCTGCTCGACTACCGCCTTGGCGAGCGGCTTGGTGAATTTGCGCTCTGGCAGAATGAACTCGTAAGGCGCACTATTGCCCTCCTGGCCTGCCTGGTCACGCGCGACGAGCGTCATGCGCACCTTGAGCCCGGCCCAAGGATGGGCCGTCAGATCTTGCGTAGCGCGTCCGTCGACACGCTTGGCATTGGCATGCGGCAATTGCAGAGGCATGGTCGGAGGCTGAAGCAGAGGATCGGCGTCAGCCTTGGCGCCAGGCTCGGAAGAAGCCGGGGCAAGGTTCGCGTCCTGGCCGTCGGCGAGAGCGAAGCGGGCTTCTGCACTTGCTACGCCATGGTCGTCCTCGGCGCGGTAGACGAGGCGCAAGGCTCCGCGCGGCGTCGCCGTGGGGTTGCCCATGAGGTTGATCGTGGGCGGCTCATCCTTGATCAGGTCAAACCGCCACTTAGAGACCGTCTCGCCGCCAATCCTCACATCGGCGCTCAAGGGCTCGTCCAGAGCCACGTTGAACTCGATCAGGCCTTGCGTGCCGCCGGTCTTCGGCTCGATCACTTTGAGGCCAGAGCCGTCTTCGTTGCTGGTGGCAAGGGTCACCTTCTCGCCTTGCGGAGCATGGGTGCGCACGATCAGCTCGCTGCGCTCAGGCACCGACAGCGCTCTGAAGCTCTCCGCGCCTGCGCCAACCGGTTCGCTGCCGTCGGCGAGCACGATGGGGGCAATCCCGGTATAGACAGGCGGCGTCACCCAGGCATCGAGCCTGAGCAAGGCAGGTGTCGCAGTCGCCGCCGGCGAGAACGCGGCCCGCAGGCGTTCGCGCACGTCGCCTCCGGCGGCGAGCACCGCAGCGACGAGGACGAGCAGGATCGCAGCCCTGAGGGCATAGGGGTCCATGCGGTCGGTGCGCGGCGCAGGCCATGACGGCTTGAGCTTGGCGATCAGGCGCGACAGCCGCTCGCGATGCGCGGCCCACAGCGCCACGGTCTCCTTAGGCGGCGTTGCGCTGAGGCGGTCCTCGTAAGAGGTAGCCGGGCGGTGCTTGAAATTGGCATGCTTCTCGAGGCGCCTCAGAGCCTCGAGCCGCGTCGGCACTTTAATCCTGACTAGCGGTAGGAAGGAAACGAGAAGCCCAATCCCGAAGGCGCCAAGCACGACGCGGTGGAGTAGCGGCGACATCAAGCTCCACAGCTCGACGAGCGACACCACGAGGAACAGAGCGACGACCAGGAAGGGCCAGAGCAGGGCCTCCCAGATGCGCTCGGCAAGGAGCGCGAGCCAGCTCAGCCGCACCTTGCGCTCGAAGCGGCGATGAAGCGCACTGTCCTCGGGCTTCTCGGGTGTGGTCTCGGTCTTTCTAAATCGCATCAACGGCACTCTTAGCACAGGCGCGAGCGGGCGGGCTTAAACTTGGGTAATGATGCGGGCGAAAGCGAGGCTCCTGCCTGCGCCGCCGCTCATAGCCAATTCGGCAAAATCTCTTTGACCAGCAGGTCGTCGTAGCTCGGTCTCGGTCGCGTCACGCTATATTTGGCTCCCGCTACGAGCACCTCAGGGACGAGAAGCCTACTGTTATACTCAGAAGCGAGTACCGCGCCATAGGCGCCTGCCGTCATCACAGAAATGAGATCGCCAGCGCGAAGTTCCGGCAAAGGACGGGCAAGCGCGAGGTAATCCCCGGTCTCGCAGACCGGGCCGGCGACGTCGGTGACCACGATCGGCGTCCCCGGCGCCGGCTCAGCTACCGGCAGGATCTCGTGATAAGCCTCATAAAGCGTGGGGCGCATCAGGTCGTTCATCGCCGCGTCGACGATGGTGAAGGTCTTGGCGTCGCCGCGCTTGATGTACAGCACGCGCGAAACAAGGGTACCGGCGTTGCCGGCGATCATGCGTCCAGGCTCGAACAAGAGCCGCACGCCGAGCCCGCCAACTTCCTGCTTCACCAGTTTGGCGTAGTCGTTGGGGAGCGGCGGCGCGGGCTGGTCATCGCGATAGGGGATGCCGAGACCGCCGCCGAGATTGACGAACGAGATGGCGAAGCCTTGTGCGCGCAGCGTGCCGATCAGCTCATGCAGCAGCGCGAATGCATTCCTGAACGGCCCAAGTTCTGTGATCTGACTGCCGATATGCATGTGGATGCCGGAGACCTCGATGCCGGGCAGCTTGCTCGCGAGCGCATAGAGGGAAGGCGCCTCGGCGAACGGCACGCCAAATTTGTTCTCGGCCTTGCCGGTCGCGATCTTGTGGTGTGTCTTGGCGTCGACATCCGGGTTCACGCGGAAGGCGATGCGGGCAATGCGTCCGCGCGCCTTTGCCACCTCGCTCAGCGCGCGAAGCTCAGGCTCGGATTCGACGTTGAAGGCAAAGATGCCGCTGTCGAGCGCAAAGGCCATCTCCTCGCGCGTCTTGCCGACGCCCGAGAACACAATCTTCTCAGGAGGAACGCGCACGGCGAGCGCGCGACGAAGCTCGCCCTCGGACACGACATCCATGCCTGCACCTTGCCGCGCGAGCGTGGCGAGCACGCCGAGATTGGAATTGGCCTTGATCGAGAAGCAGACGAGCGTGTCGGGCGCGCCGGCAATGGCGTCGGCGAACACCCGGTAGTGGCGCTCGAGGGTCGCCGTCGAATAGCAATAGAAGGGAGTCCCTACTGCGGCGGCAAGATCGGTAAGGTCGACCTCTTCGGCGTGGAGCACATTGGCCTTCGACACGCCTCGCCGGTAGGCGAAATGGTGCATGGAGAAAGGGTCAGTCTATTGGATTAGTCGGTCGATCCAGAGACTACGGGCCGGGGCTCTCGACATCTTGGTTGACGGGTCGGCTTGCGCCTCGGGATAGGACGGTCTAGGTCGATCGAGAGACCCACGCCGTCCGCAGGCTGAAAGGCCGACAGCCGATACCAGAACAAGCGTAAAAAGGATGCGCAACGCGCGTCCCATGGTCGTGCCCCTGTTCCCTCTGGCCTGTAAACGGCCCTTTTGCCTATCCTTTTATCGCGACAGACCCTCCTTCTCCAAACGCTTTATCCACCGTTTGGCCTCCCGCCGCACATTTGCAGGGGCTGTACCGCCATAGCTTGTGCGGCTTTTGACCGAGCCTGCGACATCAAGGGCTTGAAAGGCCTCCTTGGTGATGCGGGGCTCGACCGATTTGAGATCTTCGAGGGAGAGGCCCTTGAGGTCCGAGCCCTTCTTGTCGGCCAGCGCCACGATCTTGCCCGTGATGTGGTGGGCCTCCCTGAAGGGCAGCCCAAGCTTGAGCACGAGCCAGTCGGCGAGGTCGGTTGCGGTCGAATGCCCGGCGTCGGCCCACCGCTCCATCGCTTCCAAGTTCGGCTCGAGGTCTGCAACCATGCCGGTCATCGCGGCAATCCCAAGCTTCAGCGAATCGAGGGCGTCAAACACTGGCTCCTTGTCCTCCTGCATGTCCTTGGCATAGGCGAGAGGCAGGCCCTTCATCACCATGAGCAGCGTCTGGAAGGCGCCGGCGATGCGCGCAGCCTTGGCGCGCACGAGCTCAGCCGCGTCAGAATTGCGCTTCTGCGGCATGATCGACGAGCCGGTGGTGAATTTGTCGGAGAGGCGGGCGAGACCGAATTGCGGCGAGGTCCACAGCACGATCTCCTCCGCAAGCCGCGACAGATGCATCGCAGCGATGGCTGCGGCGGCGAGAGTCTCCAGCGCGAAGTCGCGGTCTGAGACCGCGTCGAGCGAGTTCGCTGTTGGCCGCGCAAAGCCGAGCGCTTTCGCCGTCATGTCGCGGTCAATGGGGAAGCTCGTGCCAGCAAGCGCCGCTGAGCCGAGCGGGCATTCCGCAAGTCTCTTGGCGGTGTCCGCGAAGCGGCCGCGGTCGCGCGCAAGCATCTCGACATAGGCGAGCAGATGATGACCGAAGGTGATGGGCTGCGCCGTCTGCATGTGCGTGAAGCCGGGCATCACCGCGCCCGCGTATTCAAGTGCCTTGGTCGCGAGCGCGAGCTGATGCCTACGGAATGCGCGATCGATCGCGGCGATCTCGTCCTTGACATAGAGCTTGAAGTCGGTCGCGACCTGATCGTTGCGCGAGCGCGCGGTGTGCAGCTTTCCGGCAATTGGACCAATTAATTCACGCAAACGGCTCTCGATATTGAGGTGAATATCCTCAAGAGCGCGCGAAAATTTGAATTCACCGGCCTCGATCTCGCCGAGAATCTTGTCGAAACCGCCGGCGATCTCCTTCGCCTCCTTGGCGGTGAGAATGCCGGTTGCGCCGAGCATGGCGACATGCGCCTTCGAGGCCGAAATGTCGTGGCGCCACAGCCGCTTGTCGAATTCGATGGAGGCGTTTATGTCCTCCATCACCTCTGCTGGACTTGCGGCAAAGCGGCCGCCCCACATGGTGTTAGTCATCGACTTTTAAGCCTGGACAGGCGA
>DATFVO010000299.1:0-2088 GCA_035260265.1 Methyloceanibacter sp. | reverse complement strand
CACGCCATGACCGCAAGCGAAATGTTCGGAGTGCCAATCCAGGGCATGGACCCCAATATCCGCCGCAGAGCCAAGGCCATCAATTTCGGCATCGTCTACGGCATCTCGTCGGTTGGATTGGCGGCGCAGCTCGGCATCGGGCGGAGCGAGGCCGGCGCCTATATCAAGACCTATTTCGAGCGCTTCCCCGGCATCCGCGACTACATGGAGGCGATGAAGGAGACGGCGCGCCGCCAGGGCTACGTGAAGACGCTGTTCGGGCGGAAGGTGCACTACCCCGAGATCAACACCAAGAACCCCTCGCTTCGCGGCAATTACGAGCGCGCCGCAATCAACGCGCCGATCCAGGGCACCGCTGCCGACATCATCCGCCGCGCCATGATCAGGATGGCCCCGGCGCTGGCCGAGGCCGGTCTCTCGGCGCGCATGCTGATGCAGGTGCATGACGAGCTCGTGTTCGAGGCGCCAGAGAATGAGGTCGAGAAGACCATGGAAATCGCTCAAGCCGTGATGGAGAAGGCGCCGGAGCTCGCGCTCAAGCTCAACGTTCCCCTCAAGGTCGACGCCCGCTCAGGCGACAACTGGGAAGCCGCGCATTAGCCCGCCATGTGAGGAACGACCATCGTTCCTTGCGGTTTTGTCAGCGAGGCAACCCCACTCTGGAGGAAGCCATGGGCAGATGCGTGCAATGCGGCAATCACTACGACAACCGCTTAGAGGTGAGGATGGGCGGGCCGCACCATGACCTTCGACTCATTCGAATGCGCGATCCAGGCGCTCGCGCCAGCGTGCCCCAATTGCGGCAACCGCATCATCGGACATGGCGTGCAGCACGGCGACGAGGCGTCAAGGGCCTGCGCGACCGCGATTAGGCTCTAGCCGCGACATTGCCTCGGAGGGGCGGCTAGCGCACAATCGCAAGAAACGCCGGGGCGTTGCATGGCTGAGATCGACAAGCCCTATCTTTACAAGGATCTGACCACGCTCACGTGTTGGGCGAAGTGGCTGCTCCGGGCTTCACTTGCCGTTTCGGTCATCAGCGTCATTTCCGGGATTATGGAGTATCGGCTGCTCCAAGCCATCGCCGCGGGCCAATTCGATTCTGACGCCGAGATGACAGCAGCCGCGCGGGCGAACGACCTCAGGCAGGGGATCATCGGCGTCGCTTACATTGTTCTGCTGCTGGCAACCTCGGTGGTCGTGCTTGTTTGGATCTACGGCGCCAACCGCAATGCGCACGCGCTCGGCGCCACCGGGATGCGCTTCACACCGGGTTGGGCCGTGGGCTGGTATTTCATTCCGATCTTCAATCTGTGGAAGCCCTATCAGGCGATGAAGGAGATCTGGAAAGCGAGCGCAGACCCGGGCAATTGGCAAGCCCAGCCGAGGTCTGCACTTCTTCCCTGGTGGTGGTTCCTCTGGATTGTCAGCTGCATTGTTGCCAATGCCATGTTCCGCTACACGCTGAAGGCAGAGGAGCTGGACGAGCTCATTAACGCGTCGGGGATCTCGATCGCATCCGACGCGCTCGACATTCCGCTCGATCTCATCTTGATCGCGATCATCGACAGAATTTGGCACATGCAGGCGGAGGCTGCGAGCCCGCCGCCCGAGAGCGCGATAGAGCCCGCGCCGGCGACTTAGGCTCAGAGGAATCCAATGCGCCGATCCCTGCTCCTTTCCAGCTTCTTCCTGCTGTTGGCCTTCGTTGCCGGCCCTGCGCTCGCGCTGCCTGCGCCGATGTCCGACGATGAGCTCCTCGCCAAGAGCGATCTCGTCGCGCTCATCCGTGTCCTCTCGGTCACGTGCACTGGCGTCGACAAGGACGAGCGTACCGGCGAGGCACTGCCGAGCTACAAAGCCAATGCCGAGCTGATGGAAGTCGTCAAGGGCGACGTGGCAAAAGGCGACGACGTCAGCATCACCTTCCACGCCGTCCCGACCGGCCTTCTTCGGCCCTGGACCGTCTACTACTACCCTGGCGAGATGGTGTTTACCCATCTGGTTCGCGACGGCGATGCCTATACCACGACCTGGTGGAACGGCCGCGGAGAGCTGGTCAACAAGCCCATCATCACCGAGCTGCCG
>DATFVO010000298.1:0-5908 GCA_035260265.1 Methyloceanibacter sp. | reverse complement strand
GTTGCTTTCGGCAGCCGCCATCGCCAAGCCTCCGGTCTACGACCGGGCGCGGGCCGCGGCGCGCTATTCGGCGACCATGCGCGAGCTGATCCAGAGCTTCAAATATCGGGATCGGCACGAAGGTCTGCCATTGTTCGGGCTGTGGCTCAAAAAGGCGGGGGCCGAGCTTCTTGCCGAGGCGGACCTGATCGTGCCGGTGCCGCTTTATCGTTCGCGGCTATGGTGGCGGCGCTTCAATCAGTCGGCGATGCTCGCGCACAGCGTCGGCCGGCTCGCCGGCGTCCCAGTCGATTGCTTCGTGCTCTCCCGCGTGCGGCGCACGCAAAGCCAAGTTGGGCTCTCGGCCGACCAGCGGCGCAGGAACGTCGCCGGGGCCTTTAGGGTGCCGCCCACACGCGCGGCCAGAGTCAAAGGCAAGAACGTCATCGTCGTTGACGATGTGATCACCACCGGGGCCACCGCCGAGGCCTGCGCCAGGGCACTGAAGCGGGCAGGGGCCGCCAGGGTCGACGTGCTCGCGCTCGCGAGAGCCGTCGAGCCGACCGCCTTCCTACTTTAGAATGATCAAAAAGAGGCTTGCGCGGAGCCGGTTAAACGCCCAGTTACCGTGCCTGAGTTATTCGAGCTTCGAGAGGCAACCGAAGGATGTCCCGCATTCTCCTCTACACCACCCAGTTCTGCGGCTATTGCCGGGGAGCAAAGAATCTGCTGCGCGCCAAAGGCCTCTACTATGAGGAGGTCGACGTCGGCTTCGACCAAGCCAAGCGCATCGAGATGGTCGAGCGTGCAGGCGGCCTTCGCACCGTTCCGCAAATCTTCATCCACGGCCGGCACGTCGGCGGCTATGACGAGCTCGCCGCGCTCGAGCGCGAGGGCAAGCTCAATGATTGGCTTGCCAATATGCTTGAGGCGTCCGCGCCGAAAGAGTTGGCTGACGCCTCGGGACCATGAGCGGCGAGGGAAAGAGACGTTTCCGCGCCGGCCTGGTGCAGCTCCGCTCAGGCCGCACCGTCGCATCGAATCTCGACAAGGCTGAAGCTCTGGTCAGGCGCGCGGCCAAAGGCGGCGCGCAATATGTGCAGACGCCCGAGAACACCGGGATCATGGAGCTCAAGCCCGAGCTTGTGCTCGCGGCCGCGGAGAGCGAAGGCAAGAGCGCGCCGCTAGCCTGGGCTAGGGCGCTCGCGCGCGAGCTTGGGATTTGGCTGCATATCGGCTCGATCGCCATCAAGCTCGATCAGAGTCGCGTCGCTAATCGCTCCTACCTGCTCGATCCAAAGGGTAAGGTTACGGCTCGCTACGACAAGCTGCATATGTTCGACGTCGATCTTGCCGGGGGCGAGAGCTACCGCGAGTCACAATATTTCCGCCCCGGCGCCAAGGCGGTTCTCGCCGACCTGCCCTTTGGCAGATTCGGGCTTAGCATCTGCTATGACCTCCGCTTCGCGTCGCTCTATCGCGCGCTCGCCGCGGCCGGCGCAGAGCTTATCGCCATCCCCGCCGCCTTCACGAAGCAGACCGGAGAAGCCCATTGGCATGTGCTGACGCGCGCCCGCGCCATCGAGACCGGCGCCTTCGTGCTTGCAGCGACCCAAGGCGGCCTGCATGAGAACGGACGCTCGACCTTCGGCCATAGCATCGTGGTGTCGCCGTGGGGCGAGGTCCTTGCCGAAGCAGGCGAGGAGCCAGGTGTGATCTTTGCCGATATCGACCTCGCTGCCTCTGAAGAAGCGCGGGCGCGAATCCCTGCGATCAAGCATGGCCGCGAGTTCGAGATCGAGATTGCCGGCGAGGCGGTCGAGCGGGCGAGGAGAGACGCGTCATGATCCGCTACGCGCTCTCCTGCGATCGGGGTCACGAGTTCGACGCTTGGTTCGGCTCGATCAGCTCCTATGACGAGCAGGTCGAGGCCCGTGCCATCACCTGCCCGTCTTGCGGCAGCACGCATGTGCGCAAGTCGCCGATGGCCCCTGCCGTCAAGAAGAGGAAAGCTGAGCCCGTCGCCGTGCGCGAGGATGGCGAGCACCGGCGGACCTATGCCTTCCTCAAAGACCTGAAGGCGCATCTCAAGGCGAATGCCGAGCATGTCGGCCCCGCCTTCCCCGAGGAAGCGCGCAAGATGCACTACGGCGAGGCCGAGGCGCGCAGCATCTATGGCGAGGCGACCGTCGAAGAGGCAAAAGCGCTCAAGGAGGAGGGCATCCCGGCCCTTCCGCTCCCGCCTCTGCCCGACGACCAAAACTGAGTGGGATGCCTCAGGTTTGCCGTGACGTAACCTCTTATTGGGAGGCTTCCGCTACAAATTCCCGCGAGATGCCCTGGTAAAGCCGCGAAGGGCCTCTATCTATTATCAAGCCGGGCGTTGGTTTCTGCGCAACCAGGGGCACTAAATGCACCTCTCAAGTTTCTCCCGACTTCGTAAGTATGCTTTAGGCCTCATCACCGCCCCATTTCTGGTGCTCGCGCCCGCGTTTCCCGCAGTTGCTCAGAACGGCACCAATCCTCAGAATCCGCCGGCCGAGGCCGCACCAAGCCCGCAGGCTAAGCCCAACATTCCCGCTGAGCCTAAGTCCGAAGGGGCAGCTACGGGGCAGCAATCCAAGCCCGAAGGAACTGCCGCCACGCAGCCCAAACCCGAGATTCCGCCTCCGCCCAAACCGGAGGATTGGGCTAAACACGAGGCAGCCGCCGCTGACTTCCAGGCTGGCTCCAAGATCCTGATCAATATCGACAAGTCGCAACAGGAAATGACCGTCTTCGTCGACGGCGTCGAGCGCTACAGCTGGCCGGTGTCGACGGGCAAACCCGGGTATGCGACGCCCTCGGGAACCTACACGCCCACCTCCATGAACGAGATTTGGTACAGCAAGCAGTGGGACAACTCTCCCATGCCGCATTCCATTTTCTTCATGAAGGACGGCCATGCCATCCATGGCACTCATGACGTGAAATATCTCGGCAAACCTGCCTCGCATGGCTGCGTCCGGCTTGCTCCGGAGAATGCGCTCACGCTCTACAGCATGGTGGAGAAGACCGGGATGCAGAACGTCCAGGTAGTGTTGAGCGGCGAAACTCCTGGCGGCGAGTACAAGGTGGCAACCCCCGACCAGCGCTACGGCCCTGGTCCCGGCTGGTTCGTGCCTGGCTACGGTGATTATGCCCAACAGGAGCCGCCGCGCCGCCGGCGCGGGTTCTTCGGGCGGTGGTTCCAGCCCGATTATGGGCCGCAGGGCTACGCCGCCCCGCCCGGCTATCCGCCGCGCGGCTACCGCTACGGATATTGAAGACTAAGCCTCACCGTTTTGACGCTGACTTCATCCCTCTGCCTTGTGCGGAGGGATGATCACATGCGAACAGCAGTGGCGAAGTAGTTCACGTCGGTGTCGGACGAGAGGCTCCACTCGTCGGCGAGCGGGTTGTAGGTCATGCCACTGGTGTCGGTCAGCGTGAGGCCAGCATTCTCTAGAGCCGCCTTAAGCTCATCCGGCTTCACGAAGCGGTCCCAATTGTGGGTGCCGAGCGGCAGCCAGCGCAGGATGAACTCAGCCCCAATGATGGCTAGCGCGTAGGCCTTGAGCGTGCGGTTCAGAGTCGACAGCACCATGATGCCGCCCGGCTTCACGAGAGGCGCAACAAGCTTGAGGAAGGCAGGCACATCGGGCAAGTGCTCGATGACTTCGAGCAGCAGAACGGCATCGAAGCTGTCGCCTTCCGCGGCAACTTCCTCCGCGGTCGCGGCCTGGTAGTCGATCGCAAGGCGCACTCCCTCGGCGTGCGCCTTGGCGGCCTCGATGTTCTCCGGCGCGGGATCGATACCGGTAACCGCGGCGCCGAGCCGGGCCAAGGGCTCGGACACGAGCCCGCCGCCGCAGCCGATATCGAGGACCGAAAGGCCTGCGAGGCTTGATGGTCCCTTGGGATCGCGACTGAACTTTTTGCAGAGCTGGTCGCGGACATAGGTGAGCCGCACCGGATTGATGCGATGGAGCGGCTTGAACGGCCCTTTGGCGTCCCACCAGTCGCCTGCGAGCTTGGCAAACCGCGCAACCTCGTCCCGATCGAGCGTGCTGCTGTCTAGGGCAGGCGTCATGGCGAAGACCTTAATCCATTGCGGGCCGGGGCCCCAATCCAGTATGAAAGAGTCGCAATTTCGGCCGGTCCCTAAAGGGCCGGCCCTCTTGTTGTGTGGGCGGGCTGCCAATTGCTCGCCTCAATTTGGAGGGGCTCTTGTCCCTGTTGGTGCTCAAATTCGGCGGGACCTCGGTCGCCGACATTGACCGCATCCGCAACGTCGCCGCGCATGTGAAGCGCGAGGCCGACGCCGGCCACGCTATCGCCGTCGTGGTGTCGGCCATGGCCGGCCATACCAACCAGCTCGTCGCTTTCGTCGAGCAGGCCTGGGGATTCAAGGAGCGCAAGAACAACGGCGGCGAGGCGTCAGCCTATTACGACGGACGCGAATACGACACGGTGGTGTCCTCCGGCGAGCAGGTGACCTCCGGGCTGCTCGCGCTCGTGCTCCAGTCGATCGGCATCAAAGCGAGATCCTGGCAGGGCTGGCAGATCCCGCTTCAAACCGACGCAGCTCACCGCTCGGCCCGCATCACTGGGCTCGCCGTCGATGAGCTCAAATCGCGGATGCTGGACGGCGAGGTGGCAGTGGTCGCGGGTTTCCAGGGCCTCGCGCCCGGCAATCGCATCTCAACGCTTGGCCGCGGAGGCTCCGACACAAGCGCCGTTGCGCTCGCTGCGGCGCTTTCCGCCGATCGCTGCGACATCTATACCGATGTCGACGGCGTTTACACCACCGACCCGCGGGTCGTGCCCAAGGCCCATCGCCTCGACAAAATCTCCTACGAGGAGATGCTGGAAATGGCGTCGCAAGGGGCCAAAGTGTTGCAGACCCGCTCGGTTGAGCTTGCCATGCAGAAGGGCGTGCGGGTGCTGGTGCGTTCGAGCTTCGACCCCCCCGACCTCGCCGGCAAGGGGAATGCGCTTGGAACCCTCGTTTGCCATGAGGATGAGATCATGGAGCAGAACGTCGTCAGCGGAATTGCCTACGCAAGGGACGAGGCCAAAGTGACGCTGCTCAAGGTTGCCGACAAGCCGGGAGTGGCGGCCAAAGTGTTCGGGCCGCTCGCCGCTGCCAACATCAATGTCGACATGATCGTGCAGAATGTCTCCGAGGACGGGCGCTTTACCGACATGACGTTCACGGTGCAGAGCGCAGACCTCGACCGGGCGCTCGAGGTGTTGCGTAACGCCAAGAATCAAATCGGTTATTTTGACTTGCGCGGGTCGACCGACATCGCCAAGGTATCGGTGATAGGCGTCGGCATGCGGAGCCACGCCGGGGTTGCCGCCCAGATGTTCAGCGCACTTGCCGAAAAAGGCATCAATATCGAGGCGATCTCCACGTCTGAGATCAAAATCAGCGTCTTGATCGATGCGGCCTACGCCGAGCTTGCGGTGCGGACCTTGCATACTTTGTTCGGCCTGGACAGCCGCTAGCGGATTTCGCGCGGGCTAAGCGAAAGCTCCTTTAAGATGCCTTGATCGCCGCATCCCCGGCCGGCGAGGACCTGAGAATTATGGTTGTCTCTGTTGGTGCTCCGAGACAGTTGCTCCGCCGCTTGCGCGAGGTGATGGCCCAGCGCGAGAGCGCGCAGATGCGCCTCGACAAGGTGGCGGTGCTGATCGCCTCGAACATGGTCGCCGAGGTGTGCTCGATCTACCTGCGCCGGCGCGACGGCTCGCTCGAGCTGTTCGCCACCGAAGGCCTAAGGCCGGAGGCCGTGCACAACACGCATTTGAAGCCGGGTGAAGGACTGGTCGGGCTGATCGCCTCGCAGGCCGAGCCGATGCAATTCCCCGACGCCCAGCACCACCCGGCCTTCTCCTACCGGCC